>CAYRFK010000046.1:0-11251 GCA_964423465.1 uncultured Verrucomicrobiota bacterium
GGAGGCGATCGTTGTGAGCCCCGTATGTTGTCCGATGCCGGTGAGGGTCAGCGTTCCCGAACCGGTCTTGATCAATTTCGCGCGGGGCTCGATCGACCCTTCGAAGACGTCGTCGCGATTCAGCCCGCCGAGGCTGTACGAGACCGGCCCCCCTGAGCCGCCGCCGAGCACGGCCGACGCCCCGCCCGCCAGCGATCCGATCGCGAACAGGTTGCTGCTGGCCATGGTGACCGGGCGGAGGACGGCCGTTTCGCCGAGGTCCACCGACGCCAGCGGAAGGCCGTTGAACGAGCCACCGGCGAACCACGTCTGGATGACCGGATTCGTCCCGGCGCGGATGAACCGGATCGCACCCGCGTAGGCGGCCGAGACTCCCGCGAGTTGCACGTCGCCGGTCGAGTTGCGGCTGACGACGACGAGATCCCCGCCGCCGGTCAGCGCCCCGGCGAGAGCGAGGCTGCCGGCCGTCGCCACCGTGCCGGTCTCGCCCGCGGGAACCGCGACGGGCGAGGCTAGCGTGTTCTTTGCGGTGGTCCATGCGTTGCTCAGCACCGCCCCGCCGCGCAGGGTCAGTTCGCCGGGGCCGATCCGGCCGGTTGTGCCGCCGGGCGAACCCATCACAACCGCGCCCCCCTCGATCGAAACCGGCCCCGTATTCGTCAGGGTGGAGAGCAGCGTCAGGCGGCCCGCGCCGCGCTTGGTGAGGCCCGCGGCGCCGGCCAGCGTCCCGGAGCCGCCGAAGGTGTAGTCCTTCGCCGTCGTCTCGACGGTGAGCGAACCTGGCCGCAGCGCGCCGGTCAACACAACCGCCGGCACGTCGTCCCCGTCGTCGTTGAAGGTCACGGCGTCGTCCGCACGGAACGCGACGGCGTCCCCCGCCCCGCCCTCGACAAAGGAGAGCGCGTTCGTGTCCCACGTGTTCGCGGCGCCGTCGCCCTTCCAGACGAGATTGCGCGGCAGGGGCGCGGCGGAGACGAGCGCCGCGAAGGTCTGTGTCCACGAACTGCCGTCGCTGTCGGTCACGCCGAAGTCGAACCGCGCGCGGCCGGCGAAGCCCGCGGGCGGCTCGAACCGCGCCGTCGTGCCGCCGGTGATCGTGACGGCACCGGTGGACACGTTCGAGATCGTGTAGACGGCCGGCGGCCGGTTGGTGAAGCCGGCGGTGTAGCGGCGGAGGTCGACATCGAGGACGGACGGCGCGTTCGTCTCCGCGCGGTCGATCGTCGCGTGCGGCATCGCGCGGAACTGGAGGTACTCCTCGAGCCGCGTGTAGCCGGCCGGCACGAAGGCGCCGGCGGGGACGATCGCCTTATGGTCGTCTGCCGCGGGGTTGGAGCCGGTCGTGGCCTCCCAGAAGTCCGGCATGCCGTCGCGGTCGCCGTCGTGCGGCGCGGGCGTCGACCGCAGCGTGCCGTAGCCGCCGGCCGACGCACCGCACTGCGCGATGTTGGTGAAGGCGTCCTTCCGCCACGACAGCAGGGAGCGGATCAGCTCCGTCGAGACCTCGTCCCGCAGCCCGCCGGGATGGCGCGCGTCGAGCCGCAGCGGGCCGGCGGCGGAGACGATCTTCTTGTACGCCGCCAGCGGCGGATCCTGCGTCACCGGCAGGCCACCCGTCCGCGGGATCGCGCTCGACATCACGCGATGGCTGCCCAGCACGTCGCTCCAGGTCGCGGCGCGGCCGTCGAGCACGAGGTCGCCGTCGCTGTCGAACAGGCAGTTGGTCATCCAGACGGAGAAGTTCGGATTGCCGTAGCGGTCGAGGCTGGCGCGGGACAGGATGTGCCGCATCAGGTTGCCCGGCGGGCAGACGAAGTAGCAGCCCTCGACGTTGGCCTTCCAGTCGGCGGGCGTGGTCGAGTCGCCCATGATGAAGCCGATGGCGTAGTCGTAGGTGACGTTGTTGATCCAGTCGAGCAGGCCGTTCGGCCGCGCCTTCGGGTCGCGCGTCTGGTGGTGCGCCCACAGCGTGTGGTGCGCGGTCGCGCGCTGGACGTCCCACAGCCCGCCGCAGGCGTGCGGATGCAGCCCCCACGCGTTCGCGGACCACTGGAACGTCATCAGATCCGGCGGACTGCTGAAGCTGGAGAAGTTCTCGTCGGTGCCGAACAGCGTGTCGCAATGGTCGAGGATGACGTTCACCGCGCTGCTGCTCATGTCGAGGCAGTCGGCGTTCACGCCGTTGCGGAAGCGCATGTGGCGGACGACGACGTTGGTTTTCTCGATCCAGAACGCGCCGCCCGTCAGCGCAACGCCGTCGCCCGGCGCCGTCTGGCCGGCGATGGTGAGGTTCGGCTGGGAGATGCCGAGGTTGCCCGGGACGGGGATGTTGCCGCTGACATCGAAGACGATCGTGCGCCCGGAGGCCGGGGCGTTCTTCAGCCCGTAGGCGAACGAGCCCGGCGTCGCGGCGCTGCCGCTGAGCGTGGTGACGTGGTAGACGTCGCCGCTGCGCCCGCCGCTTGCGAGCGCGCCGAATCCCTCCGCGCCGGGAAACGCGGGGAGCTGGCCGGTCGCGGAGGCCGCCGGGAACGTTCCAAGGATTGGAAGAAGCGCGGCGAGGAGTTTCCAGGGGTTGGACGGTGCGTCCGTCCGGCGCCGGGGCGCCACCGGTCCGCGCCGTGAAGCATCCTCCCCCTTTGCCATCCGTGTCATCCGTGCCCTCCGTGGTTGCCGTCGGCGTCCGGGAATTCCCTACGTCTCGGCGGGTTCGAGGACGACGCGGTAGTAGACGTTCGTGGGTGCCCTCGGCACGGGATGCGCGTTGGCCGGGGGCGTGGCGGGGATGCCGGTCACGAAGGGCTCGAAGTCGACGAGGTTGCCGGACATCTCGATGCGGTAGGTCCGGCCGGCGGCGCTGGCCCAGTTCATGGTGAACGTGCCCGGGGCCTCCTCGAGCGCGCGGCGCATCTCGAAGCGCGAGTGCGCGTCATGCGGATCGGTACCGGTCATGAACTCGATGCGGTTGCTCCGGCCGTCGCCGTCGTCGTCGTCCTCCGCGGTTGCGCCGGTCTCGGACAGGAAGTAGTAGCGCTCCCACGTATCCGCCATGCCGTCGCCGTCGTAGTCGTTCGTCGTCGCGGACGCATTGGCGAACCGGACCGCGTCGGCGACCACGTAGCCGCTGGCCGCGTCGTTGCCCACGATCACGGTGAGCCCCTCTGGCGGCACCGTGTGGCTGCCGATCCCCACCCATTGCCCGCCCTGCATGCGCTGGTTGACGGTGGTCGTCGCAGGAAGCCGCGGCACATGGTAGCCGACCGTGAGCCGCGCCGCACCGAACCGGTAGAGCTTCCGGGCGGCGAAGGAGGATTCCAGCGTCGGCGTGCGGACCATCAGTCCGAGCGGCTCACCCGACCGTCGCGCCTCGGCGGCGGCGGCGGCGAGGGCGGCGGTGCGCGGAAAGACGAAGACGTCGCCGGTCTCGCACAGGTTCGGATCGGTCGGTGTCCCGATCGTGCTCAGCGCCGCGGCGTCGAAATCGCCGCCGGGGACGGCCCAGTTCGTGCCCGCCGCACGGCGGGCCCATGTCGTCTCCGCCGGCGTGAAGGGGGCGGTGACGCGATGGACCTTCAGGCCGTCGGCCCCGACGAAGCCGGCCGCGGTGTTCGTGTCGAGCGAGCCGATCTCGAGTTGCAGCTCCGTCGAGACGATCGCCGCGCCCGCGGGGAGGGACGAAAGATCGAACTGGAGCAGGCCGCGCATGTAGTCGCTCGCGGCGACGCGCCCGACCAGCATCTCGCCGGTCGCGAAGGTGTCGTTCGACTGCGTATTGCGGATGTGGAGGTCGGCGGAGGCCGTCCGGACGTCCGACGAGGGCGCCGTGCACACCCAGACGGGCGTGTTCGAGGACCGGTTCGAGTCGGCGGCCCAGCGGAGCGAGATCGCGTAGGTCCCGGGCGTGAGCGACGGCGGCGTGAACGCCACGCGCTTGGTCCCGCGCCCGGTGTTGCCGTCGAGAAGATAGCTGGTGGCGTAGTAGCCGGTGACGGAGGAGCTGGACGTCCACTCGCCGACGGTCACGACCCCTGGAGGAGCATTGGTGTTGTCCAGAATGGTGGCGGATGCGCCGGCGGGCGGCGGGCGCGCCGGCCAGGTTCCCGCGATGCGCGACTGCAGTTCGACGGTGAGGTCGCGGCTGCGGTAGATGTCGCGAGGCTCGATCCCTCGCTCCGTGCAGATCGCCGCCGCGATGCCCACCGCGACGCCCATCTGGCCGCAGGTGTTCATCACGCGCGGGCTGCCGATGCCCACGTGGGTGCAGCTGAAGGCGCGCCCGGCCATCATCAGGTTCGGGACGTTGCGCGAGTAGAGGCTGCGGAACGGGAAGTAGCAGGGGCTCTTGACCGAGGTCTTCTTGTACGTCGACAGGTAGCTGACGGCCGTCTCCGAATGCAGGTCGATGCCCCAGTCGGTCGTCGCGATCGCGTCTTCGAAGTAGACCCCGTTCACGAGGTCGCCCTGCGTGACAACGTGATCGCCGAGCAGCCGGCGCGACTCGCGCTTGCCGGCGACATAGGGCACCCACGCGAACGCGAGGTTGGTGTTCGCGATCTTCTGCTTCGCGTTCCAGAAGTTTCCGTAGATCGCCCGCAGCAGGTGGTCGCGGATCTGCTCGGCATCCGCGATGGTGTCGAGCGACATCCCGTATTCCCAGTTCCACTCCCCGCCCGTGTCGGCGCGCGTGCCGGCGACGGACATCGCCCATGGGACGGCGGGGAACGTCACGGGGGAGGCGGCGGTGCGGGTCGTCCACATCAGCGAGTTGCCCATCGTCCGTGCGTCGGCGACGGCGGGCGCAAGGGACTCGCCGAATTCGGCGGCCGACTCGCGGCCCATGCGGTACTCGGCCCCCGCCCAGTAGCCGACCCAGGCGTCGCCCGTGCAATCGATGAACAGCGGGGCGGTCAGCCGGCGGCGTTCGCCGGTCTTCGCATGGCGGATGTCGACGTGCGCAACCCGCCCCGCCACGTTGGTTCCGGCCGCGTACGCGCGCCACGGCATCAGCAGCACGAGGTCCGGCTCGGCCTGGAGGATGGCGATGCGGGCGGCGTCGCGCGCGACGGTGCCTTCGCCGCGGTTGGAGAGGTCGGTCGTGTCGATCTCTTCGACGATCGGGTGACGCGTCGCGCCGCGGGTCGCCACGCGGACCTCCTGGCTCGCGTTGCCGCCGGGGACGGGGCGGTCTTGGACGAGCGCGACATGGACGCCCGCGCGCGCCGCCGCGAGCGCCGCGCAGCAGCCGGCCACACCGCCGCCGACGATGACGCAGTCGAACGGCTGGGAGATCGCGGGCGTCTCGCTCTCGCCAAGCACCGCCCGCCGCCACGCCGCGAGGTCCGCCCCACCGTCCGGCGGAGGCGCATCGGAACCCCGGACGAACGCGATCGCATCGCACCGGCCGTCGAAGCCGGTCAGGTCGCGCAGTGCGAGCGTCGCCGTGGCCCCGGCGACGGTCACCGTGCCGCCGTCCTGCCAGTGCCACGCGCCGCCCGTCTCGCCGAAGACCGGCGCGAGGTCGGCGCCGTTGAACGCGACACGGAATCGGCCCGGCGCGGCGGCGTTGCTGTAGGCCGGCACCCAGTTGCGGGTGCGGACCCAGACGCGGTAGTCGCCCGTCTCCGGGAACGCGACGGTCGTCACCGCGTCCGTCACCGGCACGCCGAGGCCATGCGCGATCAGGTAGGACGACCCCATGACGTCGACGAACTGCGTATCGAGCCCCCACCCGCCATGCGAGACGAAGCCCTCGGCCTCGACGAGGACGACGGTCTGGGATCGGACGGGCGAGGCCAGGACGAGAAGGGCAAGGAGGAGGGCGGGCCGGAGGCGCCGGACCGTTGCCTTCGATCGACTGTTCCTATCCATCGCCCTCACGTCGCTAGCCCTCGAAGATCCCGCGTTGTCCGCACGGCCACCCGTGCCGCCTGCCGGCACGGCCGCGGCAATATACACTTCGAAACCGCGCTATTAAACAAAGAAAACAAACCCCCGGCGCAGCCGGACCGCTCCTCCGCTGATCCACCGTCCGGCCCGCGAGGCTCCGCCTTCGCCAAGGGCTACGTCGGACAGGCGCGGGCCCTCCCGACCGATTCCTTGCGGACAATCCGGGAGGGGCAGCGGCCTCGCTGCCCGATCGCTTGACCCTACCACCGCAACACGTTCATCTCGCCTTGAAACGGCCAATCCTCGGGACTCGCGACCAACCCCTTCCGCACCGGGTTCATGGAGACATAGCTCCACTTCTCCGAGTAGTGGCCCGAGTCGCGCAACTGCGTATCCCAGCAGTCACGGAGCCACAGGGGTTGGAGATCCGGCGTCTCACGGCTTACGAGCCGCTTCCAGTAGCCCACCCAACGCTTCACGCCTTCGCTCGCCCGATCCCGCGGAGAACAGAACAGGTGGCGATGATCGGGCATGATCATGTAGCGCCCGACGATCCACTGCTCCGCAACAGCCCACGATCCGCGAAGCAAGTCGTGCATTCGATCGTTGTCCAGCACGGCCCGGCGCGGGTTGGTGCAGACAGTGACGAACAGAATGACGGCCTGGTTGTGGCGTTCGATGTTCGGCAGGTGCACCGGATATCGTCGGTTCGGAAGTTCCGTCATGACTGCGC
This sequence comes from uncultured Verrucomicrobiota bacterium, assembly GCA_964423465.1. Lineage (GTDB taxonomy): Bacteria > Verrucomicrobiota > Kiritimatiellia > PWTM01 > PWTM01 > VGWF01. The sequence continues at coordinate 6,620 of CAYRFK010000046.1, forward strand.
CTCCGATGACCCTCGCCCCGGCCCGCGAGGCCGCGGGCCCTCCCGATCCACTCCTTGCGTATGGCCGGGAGGGGCAGCGCCCGTCCGCCGTAGCCTCGGCGAAGGCGGAGCCCCGCTGCCCGCCCCCAAGGCCCCTACGGCCGCACGGTGAACGCGTACCGGCCGGAGCCGACCTTGAAGGCGATGCGGTCGCCGACGGCGGGGGCCTCGGGGACGGGGGCTTCGACGTTCGTCGCGCCGGGCTTCGCGGGGAGGATGACGGTCGCGGACGTGTTGACCGGCACCTCGACTTCGAGCGTGAAGACGCCGCCCTGCTTCCGCCACTGGCTGCGGATCAGGCCGTAGGGCGAATCGTGCTCCGCCTTCACCCAGTCAAGGCCCTCGACGGGATCGGGGCGGATGACGAACTCCTTGAACGCAACGGCCGCCGGCGCCACGCGCTCCGCGACCGGCGAGACCGAGGGCGCCAGCCGGATACCGCCGAGGACCTGGTACATCCACGCCGAAAAATCGCCGAACATGATGTGGTTGCGCGACGCGCCCTCGCCCCAGTCCTCCCACAGCGTCGTCGCCCCGCGCCGGATCCACGCGCCGAACGACGGCGGGGTGTCCTTCGCCAGCATCGCGAACGCAAGATCGCTGCGGCCCGCGTCGCTGAGCGCGCGGAAGACGTACTTCGAGCCCAAGATGCCGAAGTCCGGGAAGCCGCCGGACGCCTGCACGGCCTCGACGAGCTTCGCCTCGGTCGCGGCGCGCTCGGCGGCGGGCACGAGGCCCTGGTGCAGCGCGCAGCCCTGCGCCGTCTGGCTGCCGATGGACCATACGCCCCCGCCCTTGTAGAGCAGCTTGGCATACGCCTCGCGGATCGACGCCGCGAGCGAGGCATATTTTGCGGCATCGTCCTTCCTCCCGAGCACCTCGGCGGCGCGCGCGACAATTTGCGCATCGAGGAAGTAGTAGCCGGTCGACGTCACCTCCACCGGCGTCTTCGCCTTGACCGGGATCCAGTCGCCGAGGCCGTGCGAGACAATGCCGTCCTTCGCGCGGGAGGTCATGTAATCGACGTAGCGGCGCATCGGCTCGTAGGCCGTCTCAAGCAGCCGCGCATCGCCCTGGTAGCAGTAGAGCATCCACGGGATGATCACGAGGGCGCTGTCCCACGCCGGGCCGTTGCCCCACGTGTAGCCCCAGCCGCTGGTCGGCACGATTGCCGCGACGTTTCCGTCCGGCCGCTGCTCGTCGATCATGTCGCCGATCCACTTCGCGTAGGCCGCCGTGTTCTGGAAGTTGTACTGCGCCAGCTCGGACGCCAGCGACGCGTCGCCGGTCCAGCCGTTTTTCTCACGGTGGGGGCAGTCCGTCGGGACGCCGTCCGTGAAGTTGCCCCGGTAGGCCCACAGCGTCGCCTCCTGAAGCCGGTTGAGCAGGTCGTGGCTGCATTCGAAGCGGCCGGCGTCCTTGAAATCGGTGTGCACGACGCATGCAGCGAGGGTGTCCGCGGAGGGCGCGCGCTTCAGGCCGGAGATCTCGACATACTGGAAACCGTTGTAGGTGAAGCGCGGCTCGTAGACCTGCTCCGCGCTGCCGTCGCAGACGAACCGGTCGACCTGAAACCAGCCGCCGGTCAGCACGAGGAACGAGGTCGGGTAGCGGAAGTGCGCCTCCGTGCCCTCGAGGCTGAGGGTGCCGTCGGGCTTCAGCTTCTCGGCGTAGCGGATCGCAACCACGTCGCCCGCCTGCTGGCCCCGGATCGCCAGGCGCACCCACCCCGCCATGTTCTGCCCGAAGTCGACCGTCCACGCGCCGGGCCGGGTCTCGCGCACGGCGACGGGCCTGATCGTCTGCGCGACGACCGCAGGCGGCATCGCGGCGGCGGCCAGCCGGCCGGCGGGACCGGGCACGACCTCGACCGGCAGCGGCGACTTCGCAAGGTCCGGCGCGCCGGGAGGCGTCTTGCCGATCACCTCGCCCTCGCGGATGCAGTCGAAGCCGATCGGGCTGGCGACCTGCGTCCACGACGCATCGCTGACGACCGTCTCGCGCGTGCCGTCGCGGTAGACGATCTCGAGCTGCGCGATCGCGCGCGGGAAGTCGCGCCACGGCGCGTTGTCGAAGTTCCAGACCGCCACGCTTCGGACATCGTACCAACCGTGCCCGAGCAGCACGTTCAGCCGGTGCGCGCCGGGGCGCATGCGGGCGGTGACGTCGTAGGTCGAGTAGAGCACGCGCTTGTCGTAGCGCGTCGGCGACGGGTCGAGAACCTTGTTGCCGATGCGCATTCCGTTGAGGCTCGCCTCGTAGAACCCGACGCCGGTGATGTGCAGCGTCGCCGACGCGACGGGCCTGGAGACCTCGAAGGTCTTCTCGAACGCGGGGGACGCCGTCTCAATGCGCCGCTCGATCCGGCCCCAGGGCGCGCAGTCCGCCTGGCCCGCAACCGCGGCGGCTTTCCAGCCGGCGCCGTCCGCGACGTCGACAGCTTCCTTCCAGTCCTTCGGCGCCTTCGCGGTGGAGGTCCAGCTCGCATCCGTCACGACGATCGCGCCGCCGGGGAGCTTCAGCATCGCGAGGAGGCCGGTCGGACCGGGTTTCTCGTTGGTCACCTGGACGGCGATCAAGTTCCGGCCGGGCTTGATGAACTTCGTGACGTCGATGAAGCGGATCCAACGCCAGTCGTTCAGGTGGCCCCAGGTCTTCGCGGCGAGCTGGCCGTTGATGTAGACCTCGTGCTGGTCGTCCGCGGTGATCGCAAGCATCACCGGGGCCCCGCCGGTGTTCTGCGGCGCCTCGAACACCTTGCGGAACCAGCGCTTCCCGACCGCGGCCTTGTCGAGGCTCTCGGCATCGCCGGACCAGATCCACTGTGCACCGGAGAGGTCGGCCTGCGGACGCGTGGCGGCGTTGGCGCCGATCCACTTCGCCTTCCAGTCCTCCGGCTTCACGACACCCATGATCCAGCGCGCCGGGGCGCTCCACGCCGACGGCGCATCGGGCGCGCCCGCCTCCCACGCCCGGACCTTCCAGTGGCAGCGCTGCGAGGTTGCGAGCGGCTTGCCGGCGTAGGCGACGTTGAGCGACTGCTCCGATGCGACGCGGCTGCTGTCCCAGAGATCGCCCTCGTCCCGCGCGAGTTTCTCCGCCGTCGACGCGACGAGCACCTGATACGCGCCCTGGCGCAGGTTCTTCGCATCCGCCTTTGCCGCCGCCAGCTTCCAGCTCAGCCGCGGCGCGGGCGTGTCCAGCCCGACGGGATCGGCCATGTACTCCACCGTCATCCCGCCCGGCGCCGCCAGGGGCGACGACGCCGCGAAACACGCTGCCGCACCCGCCACGCACATCCCCGCCGCCACGAGCGTCATCTTCATCGTCATTCCCCTCGCCCTTCGGACATCATGTCATTGGGTCGGCATCATGATTCGTTTCATGGCGTGAGACAATTTGTTTCACGACGCGGGAGCCCCCGGTGCAAGGCCGGCGACGGACCGGATCAACACGAAGACGCAAAGTGCGTAAAGGGAACGGTGTGGCTCGAGTGTCGTCGTGGCCATGCTCGCCCGACGGATTCGGGCGCCATGGAGGAATGCGGAACACGTGGAGGTGATGGGGCATGCCGGTATGGTCGCCCACACGCCAATTCGTCATGGGCTTCAGAGAAGCGCTTTCTGCGGGGCGGAGTCCGGCGGTTGCCTGTTCCGCCAATAGTCCGGCTTCCGGTGTAGGTTCATTGCGGAGGTAATAAGTACAACCTCATCCAACACCGTGTAGATCAAGGCATAGGGGAACTGTTTGACGAGACAGCGATGGAAGATGTGGTCCAGCGGCGTCCATCCGGCGGGAAGCCCAATAATCCTCTCAATGGCAGCGTGTACCTGTTCCGAAAAGGCCAGACCGAGACCGGGTTGCTGGATCTCGTAGTATTCCGTGCTGGCGATGAGTTCTTCCCGGGCAGCCTGGGCGAACTCAACCCTCATTTCTGGAATCGCTCTTTGACTTCCTGAAATACCAGCTCGCTTGGAATGGTCGGAGCCTTGCCGGAACGAATCTCGGCCAGCCGTTTATGGGATTCCTTCAGCCAGGCATCTTCAATGTCCGCCGGAGCGGGGATCGTGATGATATGCAGCAGCTTATCCAGCAGAGAAAGCCGCTCGTCGGTCGGGAGGTCCAGCACCTCGTTATAGATTCTTTCGGCCAAGGCAGTCATCGATCACCTCACGATTTGCACGCTAGTCGGAACCGCCGGAGTTTTCAATTCCCTTTTCTGAACCGCCACCGCACCGTCCCGTTCAGCAAGCCCGCCGTCTCCCGCCACGATCCCCCGTCACGGCTCCGCCAGCGGCCTGCACCTTCGTTCGACCGCGATGGTCTCGTTGAACCGTTCGACCGGCGGCGGGTGGGCGGGACGGCGGCGGGAAGGCCGGTTGGTGTCTTGTTCAGCCATGCTCGCGGCGCCGGGGGAACGGCGCCCTCCAGGACTGTCCTCAAACCCGCGGGCGCCGGACCTGCCGGACCGGGCCGCATTCCATTCATCCTGTTGGCCTCGATTCGCGCATCGGCTGTGCCATACTCCGGCCATCGCCGCAGCGGCCGTCGGGCGGGCGCGGCGGCGCAGGGAAAGGCGGAGGCGATGAAGAC
>CAYRFK010000046.1:11261-25148 GCA_964423465.1 uncultured Verrucomicrobiota bacterium
CCGCCGCCACGAGCGTCATCTTCATCGTCGTCTCCTCCGTCCGTCGGCCGCCACATTGAATGCGCGCGATGCTGTCGCAGCGGGCGAAGTGTGTCAAACCGGGAGGGAAGAACCTCCTCGATCCTCGGACGCCATCTGGCATACTTCAGCGGACACCGCGACGGAGGCGGCGCAGGGAAAGGCGGAGGCGATGAAGACTCGTATGGCGGCAGGCTCTTCGCGTCGGCAGTTTCTCAAGGGCACGGCCATGGCCGGGGTGGCGGCGGGGTTTCCAACCATCATTCCGTCCACCGTTCTCGGCGCGGGGGCGCCGGGCAACCGCATTCAGCTCGGACTGATCGGGTGCGGCCGTATCGCGCGGACGCTTAACGTGCCGGGGCTCCTGGTCCTGCATGACGAGGCGCGGATCGTGGCCGTGAGCGACGTCGACCGCCTTCGCATGGAGGCCGAGAAGACTGCGATCGAAGCCACCTACGGCAGGATCGCCGGCGCGGCGAAGCTCAAGGCGTTCGCGGACTACCGCGAGATGCTCGCGGACAAGTCCATCGACGCCGTCGTGATCTGCACGCCGGACCACTGGCACGCACAGCCGACCATCGAGGCCGCCCTGGCGGGCAAGGACATCTTCCTCCAGAAACCGATGTCGCTCACGATCCGCGAGGGACGGCAGATGGCGGACACGGTGCGCAAGACCGGCCGCATCCTTCAGGTCGGCAGCCAGCTCCGCTCGACGCCGCACTTCCGTCTCGCGTGCGACCTCGTCCGCTGCGGCCGCATCGGTGCGCTCAAGGAGGTCATCCTCGGCACGCCCGCCGACCCGTCCGGCGGCAACCCGGCGGAGATGCCCGTGCCGGAAAACCTCAACTACGACATGTGGCTCGGCCCGACGCCTCAGGTGGCCTACACCGAGGATCGCGTCCACCCGCAGAAGAGCATCACGGCCCGCCCCGGCTGGCTGCGCTGCGAGCAGTTCGGCGCCGGCATGATCACCGGCTGGGGCGCGCACGACATCGACGTCGCCCAGTGGGGCATGGGCGCCGAACTGGACGGCCCGCTCGAAATCGAGGCTACGGCGCAGTTTCCGAAGGAAGGGCTCTGGAATGTGCACGGTCCCTTCCGCATCGAAGCGCGCTACGCCGGCGGCGTGGTGGTGAAGATCGACGACAAAACGCCGTCGAGCGTGCGCTTCGTCGGCGAGGACGGCTGGATCCTCGTATCGCGCAGCAAATACACCGCCACACCGAGCGACCCGAAGTCGAAGGCCGCAAACACCAAGGCGCTGTCGGCAAGCGATCCGAGGATCCTCGAATACGCGTTCAAGGACGGCGACTACCGTTCGCACGCCAGCCCAAAGGACGACCACCACCTCGACTGGCTGACCAGCATCCGCACGCGCCAGCCGCCCGCAGCCCCCGCCGAGATCGGCCACCGCTCCTGCAGCGCCTGCCTCGTCGCGCACGCGGCGATGAAGCTCGGCCGCAAGCTGCGATGGGATCCCACAACCGAGACGTTCCCCGGCGACGACGAGGCCAACAAGTTCCTCGCACGCCCTCAACGCGCCCCCTGGGGCTCCGACGCCGTCCTCAAGGCCGCCGCGGGATGAGCGACCGCTGATGAGATGCCGGCGCGCCGGAGGACTCACACCGAGACGCGGAGACCGCAGAGGGCAGCCGGAGACAGACCGGATCAACACAAAGGCGCAAAGTGCGCAAAGGGGACACTGCGCTCTACAGGCTGGCCTCGCGAAGCCGGTCGATCAGCGAGTTCGTGACGATCTTCCCCGGCGCCTTCGGCAGCGGCTTGAAGCCGTAGAATTCCCTCGGCTCGTGCACCATTCCGACCGGATCAGCGTGTGATCCGAGTGCTTCTCTCGCGAGGCACGAAATCACCTTCCCGGCTGTCTCATGCCGCCGTCGGCCGAGATCCTTGGCTGCCTTGAGGACGTCGTCATCGATATCCAACGTGGTGCGCATGGTTCAGATGCTGGCGCACCATTCGCCCGCAGTCAAACATCGGCAGGGCGAAGCAGATTGCCGTGGATTCGGCCACCGGGGCCGCCTGTCCGCCGGAGCCTTGGCGAAGGCGGAGCGGCCCTCCCAACCTGCCCACATGAAGCCGGACGGTCGCGCGTGCTCGCGAATTCACTTCGGCGTGGCCGGAGGGATGAGGGCGTCGCAAATGGGAGCGACCCAGGCGTCGCGCGGGATGTCGTAGAGGATGAAGTCGCTGTCGAACTGCCAGTAGGCCCAGGCCCAGCCGAGGGATTCCGCGGTGCGGGCGACGCAATCCGTGTAGCGAACGCGCGAGTCCATGGCGGCCTTGTCGTAGGCGCCGAACTCGCCGAGGAAGACCGGACGGTTGTGCTCCTTCGACCACGCCGCCGCAACGCCGAGGTCGTCCTTCACCGCGGCGCGCTCGGCCTCCGTCCCGTTCCACGCCACGCCCGACTTGTCCTTGTGCGACGACCATGACGCGCCCTGGTGGGTGAACTCCATCGGCTTGTAGTAATGGACCGTCGCAATGAGGTTCCGGTCCTGCTCCGGGAGCTCCAGCTTCTTCAGGTAGTTGATCCCGTTCCAGAACGCGGGCCCGATGATGACGGTGCGTGTGGGATTCGTCTCGCGGATCACCGCCAGCGCGTCCCTCGCGTAGTCGTTCCACAACTCCGGCGTCAGCTTTCCGAAGGGCTCGTTGAGGATTTCGAACAAAACGCTGTCGGACGCGCCCCGGGCGTGCGACGCCAGCTGGCGCCAGAACGCGAGAAACCGGTCCCGATTCCCCCCGGGGTCCTCGGACATCGTGTGGAACTCGTGCAGGTCGAGGACAACCATCAACCCGGCATTCGTCGCGCCATGGACAGCCCAGTCGAGGGTCTCCATCCACGAGGGCCGCACGGCAAAGGCGTTCGCGCGATCCATCGCCCGGAACGGATGCAAGTTGATGCGGACGCTGTCGAATCCGGCCTCCTTGAGCAGGCGGAAATGCTTGTCCTGAAACCGCGCCTCGTCCCGCGACTTCCAGACCGGGTCGTACCCGATGATGTTCACGCCACGCCCGAGCCGGCGGCATTGCTCGAAGGCATCCGGCTGCGCAACGGCCGGCAGGGTGGCTACGGCCGACAGGATGCCGATGCGGAGAAGACGGCTCCATCCGTTCATGATGCGTACTCCTTCCGGGGCGGACGCACGGACCCGTCAGATCATCCCGTAGCCGTACGGCTCGCGCATGGGGCGGGCGAGGAAGGCGGAGGCCTCGGCGTCGTTGACGTACTGCTCCTTCGCCGGGTCCCACTGGAGTTTCCGGCCGAGGCGGATCGCGGTCGTGCCGAGGTGCGCGATCGTGGAGGAGCGGTGGCCGACCTCGGCGGAGCAGATCGGCTCCTTCCGCGAGCGGATGCAGTCGACGAAGTTGCCCATGTGGCTCTTGCTGGCGTAGACCCGCGGTGCGCTGTCCGGCAGCTTGTCGGTGAGGATCTCGCGGCGGCTGGCGGTGAGCGCATCGCGCGTGACCCAGATCCAGCCGTCGGTGCCGATGAACTTGATGCCGTGGAGCTGGCCCTTCGGGTCCTTGATCGCCCCGTTCCACTCGCTGGCGGTCGTGCTGCGGCACTGGTGGACGACGCCGCTGGCGTAGGTGTAGGTCACCTCGTATTCGCTGGCCGCCGTGTAGCCGCCGGGGATCATCTCGACGAGCTGGCGCCCCTCGACGCTGACCGGGCCGCTGCGGTCCATGTCGAGCGCCCACAGGACGATGTCGTTGTGGTGCGCGCCCCAGTCGGTCATCGTGCCGCCGGAGTATTCCCACCAGTAGCGGAACGTCCGGTGCGTGCGCTCCTTCACGTAGTCCACCTTCGGCGTCGGCCCCATCCAGAAGTCGAAGTTGAAGCCGGCCGGGACGGGCGCCGTCGCGAAGGGCCCCGCGCGCAGGCCTGCGGGCAGCCACACCTCGGCCTTCTGCAGCTTCCCGATGCGGCCATTGCGGATCATGTCCACCGCGATGCGGAACCGCTCGCTGCTGCGCTGCTGCGTGCCGGTCTGGAGAATCCGCCCGGTCTTCCGCTGCACCTCGACAAGCCGCTTGCCCTCGTCGATGGTCAGCGTCAGCGGCTTCTCGCAATAGACATCCTTGCCCGCCTGCATGGCGGCCATGGAGACGAGGACGTGCCAGTGGTCGACGGTGCCGCAGATGACGGCGTCGACGTCCTTTCGCTCCATCAACTTCCGGAAGTCGCCGTAGCCCTCGGCGCCCGCGAAGGTCTTGCGCGCTGCCGCGATCTTGCCTTCGTCGACGTCGCACACGGCAACGACCTTGCCGAAGGCCTGCGCGTTGCGCGCATCGCCCGTCCCCTGCCCGCCGCAGCCGACGAGCGCGAAGCGGAGAGGTTCACCGCCCGGCGCAGGCGCGGTGCCCGCCTGCTCCGCCGCCTCGGCGCGGAACCATGCGGGCAGCGACGTGGCCGCGGCGGCCGCGGCGGCGGTACGGAGGAAGTCACGGCGGGACGATGCGGAGAATGAGCTGTTCATGCGCACGATGCTGTCGCCCCGGCCCGCACGTGTCAAATCCTTCCCGAGAGCCCACAGCTTCGTGCTTCGGTCCGTGCGCTGGAGGGCCGAGCTATGCGAGGCCGAAGGCAGGATGTACGGGAGCGCATGGTTCGAGCTCGCAGTAGCTCGCCCCTCCAGCAACCTCCGACATCCACTCGACACCGGCCCCCCGCCCCTCGTCCCCCACCCCTTTCTCCACCGAACGATTCCGCGGCCGCCGGCCACTAATGGATTGAACGCCGCGCCCGGACGCGGCACAAGCGTGGACGACGGAGGACAAACGATGAAGACGAAGGCGTGGATCGGACTGATGGCGGCGGCGGGGCTCGCGGCGGGGGCGTTCGCGGCGGACGCGCCGGTGCAGGGCGGCAAGCCGGACACGAACGTGACCGGCGCCATCGTCATCAGCTGCAAGATCCTGGAAGTGCCCGCGGCGGAGTTCAGGGGGCTTCTCGGCGATCCGGCGCTTCAGGGCGCCGCAGTCGTCCCGGAGTCCGTGCAGCGGCGGATTCTGGACCTGAAGAATGTCGACATCCTCTCGGCGCCCCGCATATCGACGATGCCCGGCCAGTCGGGGCAGATCCGCGTTGGCCGGACCGTGAAGGTCGTGGGCGGGTACAAGAAGAACCAGGAGACCGGCAAGTCCGAACCCGTGCTGGAGGACCGGGAGGCCGGCATCTCGCTGACGGCGATGGCAGAGCCGGATCCGGCGGACCCTGGCATCCTGACCACGACCATCGATCTCCAGATCGTCGACATCCCCGATCAGCCGCCCGTCGAATCCGCCCCGGACGCCGTCGCGGTCCTTTCGACGCGCAGCATCTCGACCTGTGTCCGGATCCCCAATGGCGGCACGGTCGTCCTCGGCGGACTGTCCCGGGACGAAGGCGCGGCGAAGGACGGCAAACGGATGACGCTGGTCCTTCTGAGCGCCAGCCAGGGCATCGCGCCCCTCGTGGCGAAGTGCCGTTCCATCGTCATTCCTCAGGTCGAGTTCCGGGATGCCGCGCTGAAGGACGTTGTGCAGTTCCTCGTCGAACAATCGCGCCAGTTGGATCCCGCGAAGGAGGGCGTCAACATTGTCCTCGATCTCCAGGAGATGATGCAGGCCGCCATCACCCTGGAACTGCGCAATATCCCCCTCAGTGAAGCTCTCCGCTATGTCACGCAGTTGACCGGGCTCCAGTTGAAGTACGAACCCCTCGCGGTCGTGATCTCAAGCGCCCGCAATGAGCAGCCGAAACCGTCGCACCCGTGAACGAGCCGGCCTCAAGCTTCGAGGCAACCGCGCTTGCGTGCCGCCCGCGGGTCTACCGGGCGGCGTGCCTGCTGCTGGATGATCCTCACGAGGCGGAGGACGTGACGCAGCGGGTCTTCGTCGAGGCATGGCGCGGCTGGGCGCGTTTCGAGGGGCGGTCATCCGCGTTCACGTGGCTCTACCGGATCCTCGTGCGAACCTGCACCCGCCACCGCCGACGGCACGGCTGGCTGGCGTGGCGTCTCGGCCCGCTCGAGTCCGTGGAGGTCGCGGCATCGCTGGCCGACCCGGCACCCGGGCCGGATGAGAACCACGCGCGGAGCGAGGCCCGTACGGACGTCCGGGCGCTGCTGCGGACGATGTCGCCCAAGCTGCGCGCGGTGCTCGTGCTGCGCTACGTCGAGGACTGCACGGTGCCCGAGATCGCCCGGACCCTGGGCATTCCCGAGGGGACCGTGAAGTCGCGGATCAACTACGCGCTGGAGACGGCCGCCCGGCTCTGGCGCACGGAGCATGAATCATGAACGGCACCCATCAATCCCTCGAGGCACGCCTTCGCGAGGCTCTGCGCGCCGAGGCCGACCGCTGCACCGCCGCCGAACCCCGCGACCTCGCCGCCCGCTGCGCTGCAATCACAACGACCGATACGGCGCCCGTCCGCCATCACACCGCATGGGCCCTGGCCGCTGGACTCGCCGCCGCGGCGACGCTGGCGATCGTTCTCCATCCCCTCCCGCCGCCGGTTCCGTCCGTGCCCGACGCGCAACCGCTCGCAGCCCCGGCGACCGAGGCTCAACTCGCCCGCCTCCACGCCTCCATCCCCCGCCCCCCGCCGGTCATCCGCCCGCCACCGCCCACGCGGCTCGTCATCACCCGGCTGATCCCGCCACCCGACCTCAAGCCCTGACGATCGGCGAGGATCAGCTCTTGCCGGGAACCGGGTAGTACTGCGACCGCCGTGCGAGCCGGAGGATGCCGAAGACGGCGAACACGAGTCCCGGGATGGCCATGAAGGGGAACTCGTCGCTGCCATCGAGCAGCAGGGGAAGGAAGCCAAGGACGATGAGCACGACGCCTGTCGCGGACAAGGGTGAAACCGAGGCAAGGCCGCCGGCGCGCGTCTCCGATGTTGGACACATTCCGGGAATCGTCCACCGGCCGGGCCAGCGGCCCGGCCCTACCACGGATTCCACGGGTGCGGCAGGTAGGGCCGGGCGGCTCGCCCGGCCGAACGGGAGGCCCGTGCGAGCCTCCTTGTCGTCGTTGTACATGATCGGAGATGCGCCCGTCGCTGACGAAGGCAAGGGACAGAGAAGCCGACTCGGACACGGGGAGCTTCCAAGGATTGGAACCCGTAACTCGATCGGGATCCAAGGATTGGAAACCATCGGGGCGGACCGGATCCGCACCCGGCTACTTGCCTGCCGCCATCAGCCTCACCTGCGCATAGAAAGCGCCGCAGAGGTCGCGGCCTTCGGCGTCCTGAAACCATGCGTGGAGCTGCGTACGGCCGGCGGGAAGTCCGAGAGTCGCGACCGCCTCCTTCGCGCCGGGCGCGGTCTTCACGGTGCGTTCGACACCAGCGATCGCAAGCCGCGCGGCGGCGATGGGCAGGGGTTTGCCGGGAGGCGTCACGTTGCCGTCGAGCGGCGTATCGACCTCGAACGGCCAGCGGCGCAGCCGGATCTCGTAGCGGCCGGCACGCGCGACGTCGACATTCCACGGGCCGCCGCGCGGCCCGCCGGCCGCGTTGCGAATGTGCCCGGCGTTGTCGGCGTAGACGTCCTGCCAGTCGGAACTGGACAGCGTCACCGGGTTCTCCGCCTCCGCGCCGAGCGCAAAGGGCACGAAGTCGTTCACCGCGGGCGCGATGCCCTTCCACCAGCCGTCGTAGTGTGCGCGCATCCGCTGAACGATCTCCGGATGCTTCGCGGCGACGTCGTTCGTCTGCGCACGGTCGGCCACGATGTCGTAGAGCTCCGCGTCGTGCACCAGCCGCCAGCGGTTCCAGATGACGCAGCTCCGCGTCCGCGCCGGCGGCTCGGGGCGGTCGGGTGACTGGCCGTACTGCACCACGAGCATGCGGTCGGCAGGCGCGCCTGTCCCGCGCAACAGCGGCGCCAGGCTGACGCCGTCAAACCGCGCCCCCGCGGGCGGCTCGAGTCCGCACAGGTCGAGAAACGTCGGGAAGAGGTCCTGGATCTGCGCCGGCATCGCGATGTCGCCCGGCGCGCGGAGCTTCCCGGCCGGCCACCTGACGAAGCACGGCACGCGGTGACCGCCGTCGTAGTACTCGGTCTTGTGCCCGCGCAGGCCCGCGTTGTAGTGCCGCACGCCCGCGGTGCCGCCGTTGTCGGTCATGAAGACCAGCAGCGTGTCGTCGCGCAGTCCGCTGTCGCGGAGAAACGCGTCGAGCCGTCCCATATTCCAGTCGATGTTCGCCAGCATGCCGAAGAACCCGGCAACACGCGGCGCAACGTTCGTATAGGGCGCCGTCCACGTGTCGGCGACAACGTGCGGCGCATGGGCGGCATGGAGCGGGATGTAGCAGAAGAAGGGCGTCGAGGCGGCCTTCCGCCCGCGCATCCACGCCATCGCCTCGTCGAAGCAGACATCCGTGACATAGCCGCGGAATGTCGAGGGCTGCGTCCCGCGCAGGCACGTGCCGTCGTCGAGCGTGTTCGCGAACTCCGGCGCACTGGTGAAACCCCAGCCGCGAAGCCAGAAGGCGGTTTGAAAGCCCTTGTCGACAGGCCGGTGCGGGTAGCTGTCGCCCAAGTGCCACTTCCCGAAGATGCCCGTGCCCCACCCCGCGGCGGCGAGCCGCTCCGGCAGCGTCGGGATGCCCGGCCGCAGGACAGCCCGTCCGGCGGTGACGGACGACGCCGCGTTGCGCAGCGCGTCCTGCCCGGTCATCAACTGCCCGCGCGTCGGCGTGCACATCGGCGCGACGTGGAAATCCGTGAACCGCACGCTCTCGCCGTGCAACCGGTCGATGTTCGGCGTCTTCAGGAACGGATGTCCGTGGCACCCGAAGTCGCCATACCCCGCGTCGTCGACCAGCACGACCACAAGGTTCGGCGTGGCGGCTCTTGCAGCGGCGGTCGCAAGAACCATGGCAAGGACGGTGACCCCCAATGTCTTCATGGCCTGCAACGGTAGCACCGCACACCGGAGGTCGCCAATGGGTTGGTGCGGTTGACGGCAAGTTCGGTACCGTTATGATAGCGCTATGAGTGCAGTACATGTCCGGGATATCCCGGTGGAAACCGTTTCCGCCTTGAAGCGCCTCGCCCGCCACCATCACAGGTCGTTGCAGGGGGAACTCCGGAACCTGCTGGAGCATGCCGCCCGCCGCGCCCCGGCGGCCGGCGCGGCCCAGCCTCTTGCCCTGAAGACCGTGTACTCCCGCCGCTCTGGAACGTGGAGCAGGGATGAGATCTATGAAGATTGAAACCGGCGACACGGTGTTCCTCGACACCAACATCCTGCTGATTGCGACGGACGAGAGCCGCGAAGGACACGAGGCTGCAGTGTCGCTCTTCGCGCGGGCGACGGCGGCGGGACTTCATCTTGCCATCAGCGGACAGGTGCTCCGGGAGTACACGGTAGTCGCCACACGCCCCCTGGCCCGCAACGGGCTCGGACTGTCCCTGAAGGACGCCCTCGCAAACGTCCGGGAGTTTCGCCGCTCAACCGTTCTTTGCGACGAGACCGAGTCCGTCTTCGACGAATGGGCCCGTCTCTCGCAGACCTGCCGGGCGACCGGCGCACGTCTCCACGACGTCAACATAGCAGCCACAATGCTGGCCCACGGCGTTTCCTGCCTTGTCACGGAGAACACGCCCGACTTCTCGGGGTTGCCGGTCATTTCCACCCTCGACCTCGAATCCGCTTTCCGCCAGATCGAAGCCCTGTGATCCCCCCGAGGCCTTGCATCCGGTGCGCCCGGTCCCTTCGCCTCACTCCACCGTCACCTGACGCGCCGGCAGGAGGCGGACGGGGCCAAGGAGGCCGTAGGCGGCGAGCGGGGCCTTCGGACCCAGCTTCGCATCGGCGGTCACGAACGGCTTGAACTGCGGCGGTTTCTCGCCGCCGGGGAAGCCATCCGGGTGCTTCGCATCGCCGATCAGCCGGTTGCGCCACGTGCCGGTCACACGGACCTCAAGCGTATTGGTGCCCGGCTGCACGACATCCGTGACGTCCACGACGAACGGCGGCTTCCACAGCACGCCGAGGTTGCGGCCGTTGACGATCACCTCGGCCATCGACTCGACACGGCCGAGGTCGAGCAGCACGGAGGACGAGAGGTCGGAGGTCAGAGGCCGGAGGTCAGCCCTTGACGATTGGCCACTGCCGACCTCCGACTTCCGACCTCCGACTTCGGCCGGAAGGTCGAAGACCTTCCGGTACGTCGCCGTGCCGGAGAAGTGCTTCACGGCCTCGTTCGGGTGCTGGTCGAGCGCGACGAGACGGTCGAGCGTGATGCGAGCCGGGACATCCATCTTCGACGGGAATGCGACCTCCCACGGGCCGGTGATCGCTTCCGGCGCGGGCAAATTGCGGGCGTCAACGGCCACCTCGCGACCGCCCGCCAACTTCACGGAGTAGAGTCCGGCCTCGGCAACGAGCGCCTGCAGATCTCCGGCGCCGGTCCGAGAGAGCGCGATCGGCGTCACGCCCGTCGCCCGCGGCTTCGACTTCGCCAGCGCGGCGATCTCGTCGGCCGATAGCGCCCGCTCGACGCTTTCGATCCCGGCCTTCTCGCCGCGGAATGCCCCGCCGCCGCCGTCGCGCCCGCCGGCAAGGCTGGAATGGACCACGTACCGGCTCTTGAGCCCGGCATGCACGCGACGGCCGTCCAGGAACAACTCGGGCCTGCCGTCGTTGTAGACGACCGCCACGTGGGTCCAGTTGGTCAGCGGCGCGGCGTGGACGAGGATCGGCGCGTAGTAGTTGCCGCTGTGCTCCAGCACAACCACGCCGTTGCGGCCGGCCGAAATGCCGGCACCCGCATGGCCTCCGCCCGGGAAGACGGAATCGCCGTGCAGCGGCGCGACGGCCTCGTTGCGCTTCGCGCCCAGGCACACGCCGGCGTCGGCCTCCTTCGGCAGATCGATGTCCGCCTCCGGCCGCAGCCAGCCGGCGATCGTGAACGATCCGCCGGTCGCGGCGGGGCCGGCGTCGGCAACCGCGGCGGCCTTCGGCGCGACCGTGGCGAGGACCTCGCCGTCGCGCGAAACCTCCGCGACGGCCGTCGTGCCGCGCGCGGGCTCGCGGAAGACAACGAACAACGATCCGCCCGGCTCGACGTCGAGCGCGACGCGGGTGCCCGCTTCGCCGGCCTCGAAACAGGCGGCGCGCGTCCAGCAGCCGGAGACTGGATCCCACAACTCCGGCGCGCGCGCGCCGACGCGGAAGCGCGGCGCGGAGCGGATGGGCCCGAGGCCGGTGTTACATACGAAATAGATCTCGGCGCCCGGCGCGGAGCGGTGCGTCCAGAGCAATCCGCCGGCATCGGCGACATCTTCGGGCGTTCCCAGCGCATCGAGCGTCGCGCGCAGACCGCTCGCCGGAGCGAACACGCGGCCGCGGCCGAAGGTGCGGACGAGGGGCGGGGGACGAGGGGCGAGGGAGGACGCTTCGGCAGCCCTGCCGGTATCGCGCCGATCTTCCGTCGTTCCGTCCTTCCGTCCTTCCGTTGGTCCTGTCCCCCACACCTCCGCCGCAATCCTCGCGACTTCGGCGTCGCACGCGGGGAAGCCCTCCATACTCGGCGAGCGCGACGGCGGGCGGCCGACGATGGCGCCTCCGTCGGCGACGAGGTCGCGGATCTTCTTCATCACGGCCGGGCGCATCGTGTCGCGGTCGGGCAGGACGAGCACGCGGTAGCTCGCGCCCGACGGCAGCACGAAGCGGCCGTCGCGGACGCGCATGCCGTCGAGGATCACATCGGCGTTGACGAAGTCGAAGTCGTGCCCCGGCGGCAGCGGCGGATCGCGCTGGCCGGTCATGCGAGGCGTGTCCTCGCCGATGAAGTAGGCCACGTCGGCGACGTGCCGGCCCTGCTGGAGCAGGAAGCAGCAGCGCCGGTAATAGTCGATCCACGCCCGCCCCGGATCGAACCACGTGTTGTGGCGGTTGAACTCGGTGCTGAACCATGCGTTGACGCCGGGGATGCGGTCCTCCCACGGCTGATGGATGTAGACGTGGAGGACCCAATGGTTGATGCCCTCGGTGAGCGCCCAATCGCCGCGGCGCTTGAGCGACCAGGGTGTGCTCTCGAACCGCAGCCCGCTCGTGAAGGCCTCGGCGGAGACGCGCGGCTTGCCGTAGGTGTGCGCGGCGGACGCGGCGGCGCGAAGCTCGATCGCGCCGAGATCGCCGGTGGCCCAGAACTCGCCGCCGAGGTCGTGGGACGCGCCGCCATACTGAAGGAACTCGCCAGGGAAGCCCCAGTGACCGTAGTTCTCGAGCCACAGGCGAAGTCCGTTGCGCGCACAGGCGTCGCGCAGGCCGCCGACATAGTCGCTCGAGATGCGGTCGGCGACGAGGCGGCGCAGGTCCCAGAGGAAGCGGTCGGATCGATCCGGGCTGCCGACCACGCGGCCGGTCATCACCGGCAGCCACGGGATCGGGTCGTAGCCGTAGCGCGCGCGGAAGTCCGCGGCCAGCCCCTCGGTCCAGTTCTGCGAGCCCATCTCGTAGCTGTCGGCGACGACGTGCTTGAACGCCTTGCGGTCCGCCGCGGGCATGCGGTCGAGCACGCGGCCGATGTAGGCGCGGAAGTGGTGCTCGGTCCACGCGCGGTTCATCTTGTCGACCTCGTAGCCCTCGCCCTCGGGCGACGCGGGCGCATTGCGCGCACCGGTGGGCGACAGGCCGGTGCGGAGCACCACCCAGTCCCCGCGCGGGGCATCCCAGCGCAGTGTGCCGTCAGGCCCCATCCGGTCGGACAGGTTCAGCACGCCATCCGGCGCCACCGCGCCCTCCGCGCTCTCCGCGCCGGCCTGCCGGGGCCAGAGGTAGTAGTCGGCCGGCGGCAGCGGGTCCTGGAACATCTTCGCCAGCTGCTTCTCGACGAAGCTCTCGACACGCAGCGCACCGGACAGCTCGATCTCCCCCAGCCCGCCGGCGTTGCGCAGCCCCGTGAAGACGAGTCGGAAGGTCCTGGAGGTCACCGCGGGGAATGCCGCCGCGACCGGGCCGGAGGGCTGGAAGCCGACGTGCGACTTGATGTTGTGGCGGTCGACCGTCACCTGCCGGACGGCCTTGAACGCGCCGGCCGCGTCCTTCGCCTGGAGCTCGCACTGGACGACGAACCCCTTCGGCGCGGGATGCAGCACGAGGCTGCGGGCGATGAAGGGATCCTTCGCCTCGAGGTCGACGACGAGCGGCGTCTGCGCCGCGGCCCCCGCGGGGAAGTCGACCGCGGTGTCCGGCCGGCCGTCGATCAACCGGACGGCGTCGGGGATCGCCGGCTCGCAGCGGATGGACACATCGCGCGTCCCGATCGTGTCCGTATCCAGAACGGGGGCCGGAAAGGCGAGCACGGCGAGATCCTGGAACGGCTGCTTCGGCACCGGCAGGGTCACGGCGACGGGCGCACCGCCCTTCACGCGCGTCTCGGAGATCGCGATGTGGCGCATCGTCTGCGTCGCGTCGATCCACGGCCCGCCGGACTGGCTCCAGCCCGGGCAGTTGAAGAGGCCGATGTCGACGCCGACGCGCCCGCCCTCGCGGATCGCGTGCTCGACCATCCCCCACCACGGCTCGGACAGCGCCTTCACGTCGCCGATCTTCGTGTCGCCGAGGTAGATGTTGCCGATCAGTGCCTCGCCGATGCCCGCGCGCTTCATCGCCTCGAGATCGCGCGTGATGCCCTCCTTGGAGATGTTGTCGCTGATCCAGTACCAGTAGCACCACGGCTTCGTGGAATCCGGCGGCGTCCGGAATCCCGTTTCCAGAACATCGCGCGATCCCCGCATCGCCGCACCCTGCGCGCCGGCGATCCCGATCCCCGCCACCGCCGCCACCAGCATCAGAATCCGCTTTGTCATCGTGGTCCTCCCGCATCGACTTCTC
>CAYRFK010000047.1:0-25139 GCA_964423465.1 uncultured Verrucomicrobiota bacterium
CCGGATACCTGAAAGCGGCACTCGACCCGCTGGCCGGGCCCGGAGGCTTCCACGGCGTTGCGCAGGAGATTCTCGATGACGAACAGCATCAAATTGGCGTACCGGCTGGGAAGCCGGACGTCCCCGTCGGCGCTCACGTCCACCCGGATTCCACGGGCATCCGCCAGCGACTGCGTTCCCGTCCGTACCAGTTCCAGCATCTCGATGGCCGTCAGATCGTAGGCAATGCCCTGCTCCCCGTCCCGGAGGACGTTGATCACATCCTGGATCAACCGGGCGATCTGCTGCGTGCCGGTGCGGGCGTCGGCGAGCGGGTCGCCGGGCCCGTCGATGGCAAGGTGGAGGCCGGAGACCACATTCTTGAGACGATGGAACAGGTGGGATGTGATCGCGCCGATGGCCGCCGTCTTCGCGTGGAGCGCAAGCTCGCGATTGGCGGCCGCGAGGTCCAGATTCTTCCGCGTGAGCCGGCGCATGCTGAGCAGAAGGATCGCGACGATCAGCAACCCGCCACCGAGAAAGACCCCGCCGGACTGGATCAGCAGATCGTGATCCAGCCTCCGGAAAGCCTCCGCCGTCGGTCTGCCATCCAGAAGGAACTCGGCGTATCCTTTGATCTGCCCCTTCTCCCTCCCGCGCACGGGGAGGATCACACGGACGATCGGAAGACGGTCATCCCCGAGATCGCCGAACGGGTCCGTATAGATCGCGGGGAGGGCCACATTGCCAAGAAAGCAGGAAACCGGCCGGCCCTCGCGAAGAGCCCCGGGATCCAGCCGGCCCGACACGAGATTGTCCGGCAGGGCGCGCAGGAACTTCCCGTCCGGATCGAAGATGCGAACGCCGATGACTCCGTCCAGTTCGACCGCCCCCAGGACCGGCCCCAGCAGGGGCTCGCCCTGGCTGCCCGCCTCCCGCTGGGCCACCGCATCGAGGATCGATCCGTCGCGCCCGAGGATCTCAGCGCGAATGCGGGCTCGCAGCGGCACCGTCACCAGCGCGACTCCCCCGGCAAAGACCAGGATCGTCAGGACGAGCAGGAGCGACTTCGTTCGCCGGACGGGGATCACGACCGGATCCCCGGGGACGGAGAACAGGCGGCATCAGAGGCCCTTTCGGAACACATACCCGACTCCCAGCATGCTTGAAAGATGTGCATAGGCCTCCACCTCGTTGTTGGCGTCATTGTCTTCCCAACTCGCTTCCGCGAACCACGTCCAGTGGCGAAGCCACGCCCTCTCCACGCGAACCCATGTGTCCCACCGCTGCCGCCGGAGCAGTTCGCCCACGACATCGTCGGGGGCCGGAATGTGCCTATCGTAGCGCAAGTCGGTGAAGGTGGCCCCGAGATTCGCAGTCCATGGCCCGCACGTCGACCCCGCCCTGCATGCTCCTGTAATCGTAATATCCCCCGGCATCGTCGTCACGGCATCGACCCGTCACCCAGCACCGGGTGCGCCATGCGTGCCCCGCATCCCAGAACCACGCGCCCTCCATCCGCACCTGGTGATTCTGGATGTCCACGGGCGGCCCCTCGAGGACGGTCCCCATGTCATCCCGTTTCTCCCGGTCGTCGTAATCATCTCTCTGATAGCGGTACAACAGGCTCACGGACAGGCGCGATGGCAGCTCGCCTGTCAACGATGCAGAGCCCTCGAGTTGGTGATAGTCGTCGTCCGAATCCTGCAGTTCGACGTACCGGTGACCCATGCCGAGTCGGGCGGTCACGCCTTGAAGCACGATGCGGTCGACGTAGGCATCCGAGCCGAGATCGTGCTGCGTCAGCCGGGTGGATTCGAGTACGACATCCGAGACCGATGTGTCAAAGAACTGGTCGGTGAAGAAGTAGTGCCCGCGCAACCCCAGGGCGCCTCGCCCTTCGTCGCGGTATTCCCATCCGCCCTGGGCGATCGCGGATGTATCGTCGTTGTCGCGGTCGAGATCGTAGTAATGCCGCTGGTTCCCATAGGCGTACAAATGGACGGAGTGGGGCGATGCGTCCTTGCGGAGTGCAAAAAACTCCGCTTCGGCGGAGGAGAACCCGCTGTCCAGTTCGTCGAAGGCGCTGTAGAGCACGTTCCGGGCATAGCCTCCGCCGAGGCGCAGCTGAAGCTCGGATTGCCAAGGCGACGCCTTCGGCGGCGGAATCCGGACCCCGATCAGTGCATCGAGAATCTCCTCCGCGGACGCGTTTGGATCAAAGTCCCCTGCGGCCGCGCACACGGACCATGTCCACGCCGCCACGCACAGGCAAAGTCGTGAAAATCGCCGCGTCATTCGATGGATGCTCCGTTCGGTCGGCAGGCGGATCCCGACGAAGGGCCCGAAGAGTGCACGTGCCGGGCGACGGACAATCTGCCGAACCCTTCAGGATGCGATGCTGGCGGCGCTCCCGAGGAGCGCCGCCAGTCAGTTCTGAAATGACCCACCCGGCTACTGACTCACACGGTCCCGGTCCTGGACCTGAATCGTGTCGCGAATCGTCGCCTGGTCGAGATCGCGGGTCTGGATCCGCTGCACCTCTTCTTCGCGATCCTGTGTGCGAAGCTGCGTCCGGAGCGTATCCGCATCCTCGCGCAGGCGGTCGCGCAGCATGGCCACCGACGCATCCCGGTCGGTCTGATCCTTGCGGTTGCGGATCTCGTCGCGGGCCTGCTGGACCTCGGCCTGCCGCGTCTCGCGCTGGTTGGCCACGATCTCCTTGCGCTGCGCCTCGGTGGCCGCACTCGCAATCTGTTCCTTCAGTGCCAACCGGGCATGCTCGCGCGTCTCCCGCTGTTCCCGCACCTGGAGCATAAGGGCCTGGCTTTCGGTCTCACCCAGAACCGCGGGGTCGCCCGCCGCCGTGCCGGACTTCGACCGCTCGGGGCGGCTCTCCTGCGACCACTCGCGAATCTCCTGGCGAACCGACTGCATCGACTCGCGGACGCTCTCCAGCGCATCCGCGTTGTCCACGCGCCACTGGTCCACGATGGCCTTCCGATCCTCCTCGGTCGCGTCCGCCTTCGCCTCAAGCAGCGTCTTGAGCTGGCTCAGCATCGCCTCGCGGGACGCCGTCACCGCATCCAGCTTGACCTGCAGTTCGGCAGACAACTCGCGACCTTCCTGCTTCAGCGCGGCCCCGGCACCCTTGCCGTCTTCCGCCGCCCCGACGACTCCCGATGCGAACGCGGCCATCGCGATCGCTGCATACCTTGTCATTCTCTTCATTGTGCGAACTCCTTCATTTGTCTGACTCGTGAGACTCCGCCCGAGTGGCAACCCGTCCACAACCGGGCACCCTGTCGTCTCGCTGTTTCCTCTTCCCGTCATCGTTGCTTCCTGCTTCCATCGTCCTTCGATCGTGCACGTCCCGCGGACGCGGTCTCCTATTGCATGCTCCATGCCAAGACGACATGCCACAACTGCAACAACTGGCCCTACAATGCTATACGACTTCCCGTCCCAGGCCGGACCTTGCGAACGCCGTCTTCTTGGGCACTATTTCCCACCCTTGCCGGGGACTATGGCCCAGCCGATACACGGGGGCTTCGCCCAAAGGGAGACGATCTCCAGCCGGCGGAGTCCATCCGTAACATCCTCGCCACGCGTGGTTCCTTCCTGCCTCGACCCTCGTCCCTTGCGCCTGAAGTCAAAATCCGGCATGCGGCGGCCAGTTTGTGCCATGGCCGGGTGCGGGGGGCGGGCCTACTCTGCGGACCAACCTGCGGGACGGACGGTCCCGCGGCGGAGGTGCGCGCATGAACCGGATGCAGGGACTGGCGGTCGGACTGGCGGCGGCGTGGGTTGCGGGTGCAGCCGCGGCGGCGGAGACGCAGGCGTGGGATATCGCGGCGGGGCCATACAAGGGCGACATGGACTCGCTCACGCAGTACACCTGCCCCGACTGGTTCCGCGACGCCAAGTTCGGCATCTGGGCCCACTGGGGGCCGCAGGCCGTGCCGATGGTCGGCGACTGGTACGCGAAGAACATGTACGTGCCCGGCGCCCGGCGCAGCCAGTACGAGCACCACGTCAAGACCTACGGCCACCCGTCGGAGTTCGGCTATAAGGACATCATCCCGCTGTGGAAGGCCGAGAAGTGGGACCCCGACCGCCTGATGGAGATCTACAAGAAGGCCGGCGCAAAATACTTCGTCAGCATGGCCTCGCACCACGACAACTACTATCTCTGGGCCTCGAAGCTGCACCGCTGGAACTCCGTCGAGATGGGTCCGAAGCGCGACGTCGTCGGCGACTGGCAGAAGGCCGCGAAGAAGCACGGCCTCAAGTTCGGCGTCTCCGAACACCTCGGCGCGAGCTTCACCTGGTTCCAGACGAGCCACGGCGCGGACAAGGACGGCCCGAAGGCCGGCGTGCCCTACGACGGCGCGAACCCGAAGTGGCAGGACCTCTACCATCCCGCCGCCGCGCCGGACGACAAGGGCTGGTACAGCAAGAACCCGGCCTGGCACCGCCAGTGGTTCGAGCGCATCCGCGAGCTCGTCGACGGTTACCAGCCGGACCTCGTCTACACCGACGGCCGCGTGCCGTTCGAGAACGAGTGCGGCCTGAGCATGATCGCCCACCTCTACAACGCCGACGCCGCGCGACGCGGCGGGAAGCCCGAGGTTGTCTACAACTGCAAGCAGGAATCCGGCGGGCGTTGGGTGCATGATATCGAGCGCGGCGTCATGAAGGGCGTCAACCCCGACCCGTGGCAGACCGACACCTCGATCGGCGACTGGTACTACAACCGCGACTGGAAGTTCCGGCCCGTGAGCTGGACCATCCACATGCTCGTCGACATCGTCAGCAAGAACGGCAACCTGCTGCTCAACATCGTTCAGCGCCCCGACGGCTCCCTCGACTCCGAGGTCGAGCAGCAGCTTGCGGATCTCGCGACCTGGATCGCGGTCCATGGCGAGGCGATCTACGGCACGCGCCCGTGGAGCGTCTACGGCGAGGGCCCCGTCCGTGCCGGCGGCGGTCACTTCAAGGAGGACTTCGCTTACTCGGCGAAGGACATCCGCTTCACGACGAAGGGCGCGACGCTCTACGCGACCGCGCTCGGCTGGCCCGCAGACGGCACGCTGCTCGTCCGCTCGCTCGCCACGGCGGCCGGCAAGATCTCGAAGGTGGGCGTGCTCGGCCTTGCGGGCGAGGTGGCGTGGAAGCAGACCGACGAGGGGCTCGCCGTGACCGTGCCTTCGGCCAAGGTCTCCGAGTATACCTGCACACTTCGCATCGAGGGCGCCGACCTCAAGCCCGTGCCGGTCGTCGAGCCGCCCGTGGTCGTCCTGGCCGACGACAAGGGCGCCTTCAACCTGCGCGCCGATGACGCCGAACTCCACGGCTCGCTGATCAAGGTCGAGATGAAGGGCGTCCATGCAAACATCGGCTTCTGGGACAAGGCGGACGAGTGGGCCTCGTGGCGCCTGAAGGTCGCCAAGCCGGGCACGTACAAGATCGGCGGCCAGATCGCAACGGTCCGCGACGGCGCCGAGTGCGTCGTCGAGTTCGCCGGCAAGACCCTGGCCGCGAAACCTGCAAAGACCGCCGACTGGGCGGAATTCAAGAATGTGTCCTTCGGAACCGTCGAAGTCGGCGAACCCGGCGAACTGGTCCTGAACCTCAAGGCCCGCGACGCGGCGTCCTGGAAGTCGATCAACGTCCGCTCGCTGCGGGTGTCCCCGGCGGAGTAACGACAAGAACAGGGTTGCCCGGACTCCGGGCGCGCGTATGGTAGGCGCGGCATGATCCGCTCCTGTCATCATGCGGCGGCCGGAATGCTGGCGCTGCTTTCCGCTTCGTCCTGCGCGCGGCAGCCGGCCGCGGTCGAGACGCGCAGCGGCGCGGAGTTGTACGCCTCGCTGTGCGCCTCGTGCCACGGTCCGGACGGCGCGGGCGTCGCGGGGCGCTACGCCGGGTTCCTGCACGGCGAGCTGACCACCGCGGCGCTGGCTCGCGTGATCTCCGACACGATGCCCAAGGGGTTCCCGCAGGCCTGCACCGGGGACGCCGCTGCACGCGTCGCGGGCCACATCCACGAGACGTTCTACTCGCCCGACGCCTTCGCCCGCATCCGTCCCCCGCGCATCGATCTCTCGCATCTGACCGTGGCGCAGTTCGAGAACTCGGTCGCCGCCCTCGCCGGCAGCTTCCGCGCCCGTCCGCCCCCGCCCAACGGTCCGCGCGGCCTCCAGGCCGAGATCTTCGACGGCCGCGAGTTCCGCCGCGACCGACGCAAAACGGAGCGGGTTGACCCGGGGATCGCCTTCGACTTCGGCACCAACGCCCCGCCGAAATCGGGGGCCGGCGCGGCCGAGTTCGCCATCCGCTGGCACGGCTCGGTCCTCGCGACGGACACCGGCGACCACGAGTTCCGCCTGCGCACCGGCAACGGCGCGCGCCTGTGGGTCAACGGGGAATCGAAGCCGCTGATCGACGCGTGGGTCAGCTCCGGCGGCGAGGTTCAGGAACACCGGGCCACCGTCCGTCTGCTCGCCGGCCGCGCCCATCCGGTCCGCGTCGACTTCTTCAAGTTCAAGGACAAGTCCGCCGCTGTCGCGCTGGAATGGAAGCCGCCCCGCCGCGCCTGGGAGCCGGTCCCGGAATCCGCCCTGCGGACCGCGACGGCACCCGAGGTTCTGGCCGTCACCACGCCGTTCCCGCCGGACGACGGCAGCCTCGGCTACGAGCGCGGCACGGCGGTGTCGAAGGCGTGGGACGAGGCCGTCACCCGCGCGGCCGTCGAGGTCGCCACCCGCATCGCTGAATCGGACGATGCACTGGCCGGCACGCGCCCCGCCGCACCGGACCGCGCCGCCAAACTGCGGGCGTTCTGCGGAACGCTTGCCGCACGGGCCTTCCGCCGTCCGCTGACGGAGGCCCAGACCGCCGCCGTGGTCGCATGTCCCTTCGATACGGCGCCGGATCCCGAGACCGGCGTGAAACGCGTCGTGCTGCGCATTCTCAAGTCGCCGCACTTCCTCTATCCTGAGCTCTCCGTCGCCGGCGACCCCGGCCGCCGCGCCGCCGCGCGACTGGCGCTGGCGCTGTGGGACTCGCTGCCCGACGACGACCTGCTCCGCGCCGCGGACGCCGGCGCCCTCGGCACGCGCGAACAGGTCGCCGCACAGGCGCGCCGGATGCTCGCCGACCCCCGGGCGCGCGCGAAGGTCCGGGCGTTCCTCCATCACTGGCTGGAGACCGGGCGCGCGGCCGACGCCACGAAGGACGCCGCCGCCTTTCCGGGCTTCGGCGACGCGGTCCTCGCCGACATGCGGACATCGCTCGACCTGTTCCTCGACCACGTCGTCTGGAGCGGAACCTCGGACTACCGCGAACTGCTCGGCGCCGACTATCTCTTCGTCAACGACCGCCTCGCGAAGTTCCTCGGCCTCCCGCCGCCCTCTGGAACCGGCTTCGCCCGCGTCACCGCGGCCGACGGCGCGCGCGCGGGCGTCCTGACGCATCCGCTCGTGATGACGGCCTTCGCCTATCACAAGAGCAGTTCGCCGATCCACCGCGGCGTGTTCCTGACGCGGAACGTCATGGGGCGCACGCTCAAGCCGCCGCCCGAGGCGATCGAGTTCAAGGACGACCGATTCGACCCGACGCTGTCGATGCGCGAGAAGGTCGAGCAGTTGACGAGGCCCGCGGCCTGCCAGGGCTGCCACTCGGTCATCAATCCGCTCGGTTTCAGCTTCGAGAACTTCGACGGGGTCGGGCGGTTCCGAACGGACGACAGCGGGAAGCCCGTGAATACGGCCTCCGACTACCCTGCGACCGATGGTACGACGGTCCGGTTCACAGCCGCCCGCAGCGTCGCGGACTACGCCGCAGCGAATCCCGATGCCCAGCGCGGCTTCGTCCAGCACCTCTTCCACCACCTCGTGAAGCAGCCCGTGCGCGCGTACGGACCCGGCACCCTCGAATCGCTGCGCGGTTCGTTCACAGCGTCAGGGTTCAACCTGCAAGGGCTGATGGTGGAGATCGCGCAGACCGCCGCCCTCCACGAGGCGCCCGCGACCGCACCGATCGACCAGGAACTGTGACGGGGCACCGGAGGACACCATGACGGCAACGACGCGACGCGAATTCGTGAAACGGCTGGGGTTGACCGGAGCCGCGCTGCCCTTCGTGTGGGGTCTTCCGGGGCTGGCCGACACCGCCGCGGGCCGGCCGAAGCAACGCCTCGTCGTGATGTTCTCGCCCAACGGAACGGTGCCTTCACAGTTCTGGCCCGACGCGGACGACGGTCCGCTGCAGTTCAAGCGCATCCTCGCCCCGCTGGAACCGTTCAAGGACCGCACCCTCGTCCTCAAGGGCGTCTCCAACAAGGTCCGCGGCGACGGCGACAGCCACATGCGCGGGATGAGCTGCCTGCTGACCGGCATCGAACTGTTCCCCGGCAACATCCAGGGCGGCTCGCACACGCCGGCCGGCTGGGCGCGGGGACTTTCCATCGACCAGGAGATCCGCAACTTCCTGCAGGGCGACGCGTCCACGCGCACGCGCTTCGGATCGCTCGAGATGGGTGTGGCCGTCCCCGAACGCGCCGACCCCTGGACGCGGATGAGCTACGCCGGCCCGAACCAGCCCGTCGGCCCCGTGTCGGATCCCTACCAGGTGTTCGAGAAGCTCTACGGGCGCATGAAGGACAAGGAAAGCCTGCGCAGCGTGCTCGACAGCGTCGCCGGCGAGTTGAAGGCCGCGGCCACGGCTCTCGGCGACGAGGACCGCCGCCAACTCGAGCGCCACATGGCCTTCGTCCGCGACATGGAGGCCGAGATGCGGAAGCCCGACGACGCGGGCCTCCGGCACCCGATGCCGCCCCTTGAGGAGGGCGTGGCCGTCGCCAACGACAACATCCCCCGCCTCGGCCGCATGCAGACCGAGCTTCTCGTCAACGCCTTCGCCAACGACCTCGCCCGCGTCGCCACGCTGCAGTTCACCAACTCCGTCGGCCAGGCCCGGATGTCGTGGCTCGGAATCCCCGAGGGCCACCATTCGCTCTCCCACGATCCCGACGGCAACGCCGACTCGCAGGAGAAGCTCGCGAAGATCAATACGTGGTTCTGCGGCGAACTCGCCCACCTGGCGAAGCGGCTGGGCGAGACGCCCGAGCCCGGCGGCGACGGCACGCTCCTCGACCACACGCTGATCGTCTGGATCAACGAGCTGGCCAAGGGCAACTCGCACTCGCTCGACAACCTGCCGTTCGTCCTCGTCGGCGCGGCGCCTGGCTTCCGCATGGGCCGCGTCGCGAAGTTCGACAAGGCCGCCCACAACCGCCTCTGGATGGCCGTCGCCCGATCCTTCGGCCACGACCTAGCCGCCTTCGGCAACCCCGCCCTCTGCGACGGCGGCGCCCTCGCGCTCGGATAGCGCGCCGCCATAATGAGAACTGCTGCCGCCCTCAAGCCCGGGCTTGCGCGCCGCGCGGCGGCGGCGTATTCAGGGCGGGCGGATGCAACCGGACGGAGGTTCCATGAAGGCGATGATCGGACTCGTGGCGATGGCGGCGGCGGCAACGGCGGCGTGCGGCGGAGAGCCGCTGAGGGCCGTGCCGTTCACGAAGGTGAAGCTCGATGGATTCTGGCAGCCGCGGATCGAGACGAACCGCGCGTCGACCATCCCCTATGACTTCAAGAAATCCGAGGAGACCGGCCGCATCGCCAACTTCGCCCGCGCCGGCGGACTCGAGCAGGGGCCGTTCGAGGGCATTCCGTTCAACGATTCCGACGTCTACAAGATCGTCGAGGGCGCCGCCTACTCTCTCGCGATCCATCCGGATGCGGAACTCGACGCGTACCTCGATGCGCTGATCGCCAAGTTCGCCGCCGCGCAGGAGCCGGACGGCTACCTCTACACCGCCCGCCGCCTCTTCCCGCCGGAGAAGATGCCCGGAATGTCGGGGAAGGAACGCTGGTCGAATCTCGGCGCGAGCCACGAACTCTACAACGTCGGCCACATGTACGAGGCCGCGGTCGCGCACCAGGCCGCGACCGGCAAGACCAACCTGATGGCCGTGGTGCGGCGCAACGCGGATCTGATCGCCTCGTTGTGGAAGCCCGGCGGCATGGGCCTGCCCTCCGGCCACGAGGAGATCGAGATCGGCCTGCTGCGGCTCCATGAGGCCACGGGCGAGAAGAAGTACCTGGACACAGCGAAGTACCTGATGGACATCCGCGGCCGCCCGGAGACGCACAAGCTCTACGGACCTTACGCCCAGGACCACCAGCCTGTGGTTGACCAGGCCGAGGCCGTCGGCCACGCGGTCCGCGCCGGCTACCTTTACACCGCCATGGCCCACTACGCCGCACTGACCGGCGACGGCGCCTACCGCGCCGCGTGCGACAAGCTGTGGGAGGACATCGTCACGCGCAAGATGCACGTCACCGGCGGCCACGGCGCACGCCACGCGGGCGAGGCGTTCGGCGACGCCTACGAGCTGCCGAACGCGACCGCCTACAACGAAACCTGCGCCGCGATCGCAGGGGCACTATTCACGCAGCGCATGCTGCTGCTCCACGCCGATGCGAAGTATGCCGACGTGCTCGAGCGCATCCTCTACAACGGCTACCTCTCCGGCGTCGCGCTGACGGGCGATCGCTTCTTCTACCCCAACCCGCTCGAGGCCGACGGTCGCACGAAGTTCAACCACGGCGGCAACGAGCGGCAGCCGTGGTTCGGCTGCTCGTGCTGCCCCGTCAATGTTGTCCGCATCATGCCCTCGCTGCAGGGCTGGTTCTACGCGACCGCCCCCGGCCGGCTCTACGTCAACCTCTTCGACGCCGGCCGCGCCGATGTCGAGGTCGCGGGCGCAAAGGTGCGCGTGACGCAGACGACTCGCTATCCGTGGGACGGCCGCATCGCGATCGCCGTCGACCCGGAGACGTCCGCCGAGTTCGCGCTGATGGTCCGCATCCCCGGCTGGGCCCTCAACCGGCCCGTCCCAAGCGATCTCTACCGCTACGCCGGCGCGCCCGCGCCCGCGCCGACGCTCACTGTGAACGGCAAGACCGTGGACATCCAACCCCTGGAAGGCGGCTACGCAAGGGTTTCCAAGGTTTGGAAGAAGGGCGACGTCGTTGAGCTCAACCTCCCGATGCCCGTACGCCGCGTGATCAGCCATGAGGCCGTGAAGGACAACGCCGGCCGAATGGCGATCGAGCGCGGCCCCATCGTCTACTGCCTCGAGGGCGCCGACCATCTGGACGGCCGCGTGCTCGACATCTCGCTGCCGGCGGACGCCGCCCTCGCGCCGGAGCATTTCCCCGTCCTGCTCAACGGCGTCACAGCACTGCGCGGAAAGGGCCTCTCGTCGCGCCGCACCGAAACCGGCGGCATCGCGACCACGTCGGTCGACGTAACCGCGATCCCGTACAACGTCTGGTGCCACCGGGGTCCGAACGAGATGACCGTGTGGGTGCCGACGGCGCCGGAGACCGCCCGCCCGATCCCGCTGCCGTCGCTGGCCTCGAAAGCAAAGACCACGGCGTCCTTCAGCTACGACAACGACTCGCTCGACGCCGCCAGCGACGGCATGGAGCCGAAGAACTCGATCGACCACGGCATCCCGCGCATGACCTGGTGGGATCACCGCGGCACGAAGGAGTGGATCCAGTACGAATGGGCCGATCCGGTGAAGGTCGCGGGCGTCGAAGTCTACTGGTTCGACGACACCGGCCGCGGCCAGTGCCGCGTCCCGAAGGCGTGGCGGCTCTCGTACCGCGACGGCGGCGCGTGGAAACCCGTCGCCGCGAAAGGCGAATTCGGCGCCGCGCGGGACAAGTTCAACGCCGTCGGCTTCGAGCCCGTCTCGTCAACCGCGCTGCGGATCGACGTCGACCTCGGCGAAAAGGTCTCCGGCGGAATCCTCGAGTGGCGCGTCCACCCCGCCAAGCCGTGAGAGCACGCGATGCCGTCTCCTGACTGCCCTGTTGCCGGGTCGAGAAGTGGAGAAACTCCAAACTCCAAGGAAGTGGGAAGTTCAAAGGAAGGAAGTCGAAGAGCGGCGAGTCGGGACGATGCGGGTTCCCATGCGCAGGTCCCCTTCGCGGCGGCATGGCATCGCACACGCAGGCAGCCCCGCCTTCCCCCTTTCTTCTCCCTTCTACTTCTCACTTCCTTGGAGTTTGGAGTTTTCTACTTCGGTCCGGGGCCGCGCTTCCACGCCGCCGCCGCGGCTTCGCCGCCGCCGAACGTGCTGTTTGTGTTCACCGACGACCAGCGCCACGATGCGATGGGCTGCGCGGGCGGGACGCTGCCGGCGGTCACGCCCGCGATGGACCGTCTCGCCGCGCGCGGCGTGAGATTCCGCAACGCCTTCGCCGTGCTGGCGATCTGCAGCCCCAGCCGCGCCGCGGTGCTCACGGGCCTCTATGGCAGCGTCAACGGCGTCACGGCCGTCGGCGCCGGGCGCCTGCGCCAGGGCGCGCCGACGTTTGCGCAGCGTCTGCGCACGGCCGGCTGGCGCACGGGCATGGCCGGTAAGTGGCACATCGGCACGACGCCGGCGGATGCGGGCTTTGACACGGCGGCGTGCTTCCACTCGAACGGCCCGTACTACAACCGCAAGGTCACGGTCGATGGCGTCGCGGGACGCGCGGCAGAGATGATCGACGAGTGGGTCGCGACGCAGACGATCCGTTTTCTCGCCGCCGCGACGAACGACGCGCGGCCGTTCGTCTTCTGGATGTGCACGCAACTCCCGCACATGGACCACCGGAACGACTGGGACGTGAAGCCGGAGTCGCTCGCGAAGTTCCCGGCCGACCGCATGCCGCTGCCCGCGACGTGGAACGACGACCTCACCAGCCGTCCCGCCTATCTGAAGACCGCGCGGAACCGGATGCAGGCACTCGAGTACGGCTACGACAAACCGGAGGTGATCCGCCGGCATATCGCCCGCTATCTCGCCGCGGTTCATGAGACCGACGCCGCCATCGGCCGCGTGCTGGACGCCCTCGACCGCCTCGGTCTCGCGGAGCGCACCGTCGTGATCCTGATGGGCGACAACGGCTGGTTCCTCGGCGAGCACGGTTTCACGAGCAAGGTCCTGCCCTACGAGGAGTCGATGCGCGTGCCGCTGGTCGTCGCCGGGCCGGGCGTACGGAAGGGCGCCGTCGAGGACCGCCTCGTGCTCAACATCGACGTCGGCGCGACGATCCCCGACCTCGCGGGGCTTGCGGCGGACGCGACGCAGCACGGCCGGAGCCTGGCGCCGCTGCTGCGCGACGGCCCCGCGCCGGCGGACTGGCGCACGGAGTTCCTCTACGAAGCGCCGACGCCGCAACTCGGCTCACGGCCGCTGTGGGCGGTGCGCACGGAGAGCTGGAAATACGTCCGCACGGAGGACCCGCGCGAGCCGAGCCGGATCATGTCCGAGGAGCTCTACGACCTCGCCGCCGACGCCTTCGAGACCAACAACCTCTCCCCCGACCGCCGCCGCCAGGACCGGATCGGCGACCTCGCCGGCACGCTCCGCAAGTTCCAGATCGACCTCGAACGCGATCGCGATCGGAGGGCAGGGGATAGGTAGCCGGTAGGGCCGGCCGATGGTCGGCATCAGGCGTGAGCGAGAACCGGTCCGTCTCCACCCCGGCGGCGACGCCAGTAACCGGGCCGTCGTTTGAGATGCGCAACAGCCAGAATCCGGATCCGGTCCGGCTCAATTACGTAGAGAACCCCGTAGGGAAATCGCTCCAGCAGTTTTCGCCGAACTTCGATCGAGACGGGAGGAAAGGCCTGCGGGTTAATGAGAATCTTCGCTGTGGATTCCTCAACGGCCAACAGAAACGCCGTCCCGAGTCCTGGGGATTGGCTCTCGTAGTACCGCGCGGCTTCGGTCAACTCCGCTTCCGCCTCCTCATGGAAGCGAAGGGGCTTCATGCGATCGCCGCATGCGCACGTCGGAAGACCTGATCGGCGGGGGCTTCGCGCGCCTTCCCTGCGCGGAGATCCTGCAGCCGTTGCTCGGCCTCGGCGACCCACAGGCGCAAGTTCTCCACATCAGGCGGCGCGTCCAAGCTCAGGATGAGGCTCTCAGCAAGCCGAGCCCTCTCGGCCAACCCGAGCTTCAGCGCCTGGATTTCAACGGTCTCGACATTCGCGGACATCTCTTCACCTCATCTCTGCCGCACCGACTCTGCCCTCAGACTACATCGATGCCCGGTCGCATTCAACCTGAGGTCCCATGCGAAACGCGGTCATGGAACCCGAACTCGCAACACATCCGGATGCAGGCGCGCTACCGCGCCCCTTCGTCCGTCGTCCAGTCCAGGCTGTAGTTGAACGTGTCGATGAATTGTCGTCGCGACGGATCCGCAAGGTCAACGATCGCCGGATAGCCGTGGTAGGCGAGAGGGTGCTTCAGACGGAGGTGAACCACCGCGTGCCGGCCGTCGGGCGAGACCGCGAGGTCCCCGATCCCGAGCGCTCCGACTTGGACCCGGTTCGTTGCGCCGGTATGAAGGTCGAGGACGTCCACACGATCCGGCCCATGCTTGTAGACCACCGCCCCCGCTTGCGGTGCCACATGCGCCGAATCCATCTCCCCGAAGTACGCCACGGCCCCTGATTCGATGTCGAAGGCGTACATGGCGATGTCGGAGAACAGCTTGTCGACATCCGGGTGGTCCCTCTTCCATTCCTTTCCCAGATCCGTCAGCTCGTGCAGATCGTCCCGTCGCAAGGAAGCAAAGAGAACTTGCCGGGAGTCGGGAGACCAGCATACGCCACGTGCCGCCCGGCGTGGCGAGACTGCAACGAGACGGCCCGAAACTATGTCGTATACCCTCAGTTCGTAGATCATCCCGAAGTATCGGATGCTCGAACCCGGGAGAGGCGCGCTCGGCGCATGAAGTGGAACAAGGACGGCAAGCATCGTCCGGTTCGGGGAGATCCTCAACTCCCAACGAGACAGGTTCTTGATGGTATTCGTGATCTGGAGCTCCGAGACGGGCTCGAAGCCGGGAAGCCTGAGTACAACGACCCGCTTGAACGCGGGGGGACCGTCCGCCTGGCCGTATCCCAGGGCGGCCAGATCCCCCTCGACGTCCCAGAGGAGAGGGTCGATGGGAGGGCATTTTGTCAGGGCGTGCCACGTCGACTCGCGCGGGGAGAAGTACCGCAGACGATGGTCGGAGGAACCGGGAGGCGATTCGGTCCCGTAGATCACGCCGGCGCATTCGGCCAGCATGGCCGGACGATTCCACGTCTCCACGACGCGACGATCGTCCTCATACAGGCGATCCAGCCACGTGTATTCGATCGGCCCTTCCGCAACCACAATCAGCGCGTAGCTGACGACGTTCATCCCAAGACCGGCCATGAGTCTTCGCCTCCACGAGGACGAGGCCCTCCGAAGAAGAAGACCGAACAGCGGGAGTTCCACGCACACGGTCAGGAAGAAGAATGGGATGGCTTGGATCCACACGTACGAGGAGTCGGATCGCCACGGCGAGCGGACGAACAGGTAGCCCGCCAGACTCGAAGCGGCGTTGATCAGGGCGACCCGCCAGAGAACCGAGGCGAAGTGCATCCGGCGAAGCCAAAGGCGGGCGCAGAGCGATTCGACCAGAACGACGGCCACAAACAGAACGTGAAAGACAGGCGTGTCGCGGTAGGCGGTGATCTGCGGGATGATCGCGTTGGCCAACGCGCAGCATGGGAGCAGCAGGACGGCCATGACGGCCAGGATGGAGGCACTCCGTTTCATCTGGCGATCTCCCACCCGTCCGGCACATTCACCCTGCCTCCGATCTGCGATTCGAGCATACCCCCCGCCGGCCGGCCAAGGTCCTGACGGCCCGAACTCGCCAGACCTGTCACGCGAGATCCCCGAGAGGAAGGATCTGCTTCACATGCCGAACGGTCAGGATCGCGATGCGTGTTCTCTCGACGCGGTGGATGATGTGCCCCTTCGGATGGCCTCCGCCAACGCCCGCCGGTGTGGGATCCCCAATCCCTCATCCAGCTGGCGCTCCGCCGTACGGATATCCTGCAGGACTTCGATTTGCGCCAGAAGATCCTCGTGCGCGGAAACGTCCAGAAGGACCGCCGCGGGCTTCCCGTGCTGCGTGATGACCGGCGGGCGCATGGCGACGGGCCCTACTTCGGCCCGAACGGCAGGCGGCCGGGGCCGCGGGGCTTCACGGCGCCGGGGCCGCCGGGGCGCTCGTAGACGCGGACGTAGTCGACGAGCATCTCGACGGGGAACTTCGTCGTCGCGTCGGGGTTGCCGGGGAATCCGCCGCCGACCGCGAGGTTCATGATCAGGTAGAACGGCTTGTCGAACGGCGCGGGCCAGGGGTTGAGGTCGGACTCCGCGGCCGGGGCCGCACCCTTCGCGCCGTCCATCTTGCTGCTGCTCCACCAGAACGTCTGCGTGGCATAGCAATGGCCGTCGAAGAACCACCGCATTGCGCCAGGCTCCCACTCGAAGGCGTAGACGTGGAAGTCGGCGACCGTCCCGCCGGCGGGAAGGATGTACTCGCCGCCGGAGTTGACGTTCGCGGGCCAGCGCGAGCCGTAGTGGAGCGTGCCAAGGATCTTCCCGGGCTCGTGGCCGCGCACTTCGAGCACGTCGATCTCGCCCGAGGCGGCCCACGTTCCGTACGCGTCCTCCTGCGGCAGCATCCACAGCGCCGGCCAGATGCCGCGCCCGGTGGGGAGCTTTGCGCGGAACTCGAAGCGGCCGTGGGCGCGGCTGAACAGAGGGGCACCGTCGCGACCGCGGGTCTTCATGCGGGCCGAGGAGTAGCCGCAACCGTGGACCGATTCCTTCAGCGCGCGGATGCGGAGCATGCCGTTGGTGACGGAGGCGTTCTCGGGCTCGCGGGTGTAGAACTGCAACTCGCCATTACCCCAGCCGGCGATCCACTGGTTCGCGTCGTAGCTGAAGAAGCCGTTGCCGAGGTCGAAGTCCCACTTGGACCGGTCGATCGACGCGCCATCGAACTCGTCGGCCCAGACGGGCGTCCATCCCGCCGGCGACGCCGGTTCCGCGCCCGACGCCCCCGCCGCTGCAAGCGCCGCGATAGCCAGCGCGGCCCGACATGTCCGAATCGCATTCTTCATCCGATCCTCCCGATCTGCACGATCGCAGCCTTCCCATTCTCCCGTCCGTCACAGTGCCCCGCGGCCCCGCGCGTCAGCCGCCCCGGCCGGCCAGCACGAGGGCGAGGAACCGGACCGAAGGATGCGACGACGCGGCGGCGGCAGCAAGCATGTCGGCCGTGCGCGGGTCTGCCGCGAAGCGCATCGCGGCGAGGCGGACCACATGCGCATGGATCCCGGGGTTCCGGGACCGGCCATCGGACGTTCCGTAGTCAGCGGCGATGGCATCGGCCAGCCCGTCCAGCGCCCCGGGGATCGTCATCTTCGTCAGCGCAACCGCCGCGGCCGACCGCGCGTACACATTTTCGTCCCGCAGCAGCATCCGGAGCCGCGGCACGCAGCCGGGCTTGTCGATCCGCGCCAGCGCGTTGGCGATCTGGATCCGGAGGTCGGCCAGCCGCCGTTTTTCGTCCTTCGTGTCGTCCTTCCGCCCGGCGAGCGCGCTGAGCAACTGCACGCCCGCACTCCGCTGCGGCGGCCGCTTGCCGATCAGGACTTCCAGGACAGGAAGGCCGGAGAGGTCGCCGTTCTTCGCCAGGGCCTCGACGATGCGGACCGCCGTGTAGTCCCACTCCGGGTTCTCGAGGCTCTTCCGCACCAGGTCGATCTTCCCGGCATCGCCCAGTTCCAGCATGCCGACGGCGATCCACGTCTTGAGCCACTGGTCGTCGCGGTAGAGGTCGACCGTCTCTGCAAGGACCTTGCCACCGCGCTTGCCGCCATGCTTCACCAGCACGCGAACGATGTCCGGCCGCAGTTCGGGATCCGTGTCGGAGGCGAGGAAGCTCTTCCGGACCTGGGCAAGCTGTTTCTGCGCCCACGCGAAGCCCGCCTCGTCGCCCGCCTCGATGAGAAGGCTCCCGGCGTAGAAATTGTCCCACGGATTGTTCAGCGTCATCAGCCCGCCCCGCGTCATGCCCTTCAGCGTTTCGATGACGCTCGTGTCCTTGTAGGTCAGCAGCAGGCTGCGCAGGGCGGCGCGCTTGACCTCCGAGCCCACGGCCATCCCCTTCTTGAGGCGGCTCAACGCGGGGACGGCGCGCGGGTCACCGGCCACATCGAGCGCGAAGATCGCATCGCCAAAGGAATCCGTGTGCAGGATGCCCTGAGTGAACTCGATCAGCTTGTCGACAATGGCGTCGTGTTTGTCCTTCGGCAGGGCCGGGTCGGAGGCCAGGAACCCGAGCAGCCGCAGGGCGGGGTTGATCTTCTCCGTATCCCGGGTGTTCAGGGTCGCCATCAGGAAATCGTACGCGCTGTCCGGACGGGCGAGGGCCAGCCCCTTGACGCACCGCCCCTGCAGGTCCGGATAGGGTATGTGCTTCATCCCGAATTCGAAGAAGTCGGCGGCGTCCTGCGCGTAGCCCGCGTGGACGAGTTGGAACGCCGCGTCGATCCAGGAATCCCAGTCGCCCGCGTAGGAGCTTTCCACATCGGCCCCGGCGTCCGCGACGATGTCATCCCGGGCCGCGCCCATGGCGATGCCGGTCAGCGCGCCGAGCGACATGGAGATCTGCTCGTCTTTCGAAACCCGCGCCTTCTCCTTCAGTGACGTCACCAACTGGTCGAGAGCCTCCTTGCGCTGCCCCGCGGAAAGCCGGTCCTTCCCCTCCTCGACGAGAAAATCGACCACGACCCCGTTGTACTCGCCGGCCAAGGCCTTTGAGTCCAGCAGCGACTGGAGACCGGCGATCGGCACGGCGGCCTGCGCGGCCGGCTTCGCATCCGGCACGGAAGCCTTCGGCGGCTCCGGCGGGACCGGCGCGGCCGCAGCGGCCGGGGCGGGCGCGGGCGCGGGCATCACAACCGGCGGCGGGGGCGCCTCAACCGGGGCGGGCGGCGGTTGCGGGGCCGGGGGTCGCGACTCCGCCGCCGGGGGCGCGGCCGGCGCGGACGTCGTCCCGCCTGTCAGCATTCCTGCAATATCCGCCAGTCCCTTTCGCTCGGCGATCTTCAGGGGGGTGTCGCCGTTCATCAGCCGCGCGCCGGGATCGGCTCCGGCCTTCAGCGCCTTCTCCACGCCCGCAGCGTCTCCGCGGTTGACGGCGGAAAACAGCGCGTTGTTCTCGTCCCGTCCCGCCTGCGAGGCGGTCGCAAGCATGAGGATGGCGACGGCGATCGGAAGCCCGATGCGAAAGTTCATGCCGATTCCTCCCCGTTCCGACGAAACGGTGCACCAACGGGGATGGAAGCACAATCCTCATCTTGGCGCTGCGCCGCGCACGTGGGGGTGAGCGCCTCATCCCGGCGGCGGCAGATCGTTGCGCCGGGCACGGCGCATCGGGATCCGCATGCGGTAGGCTGCCGAGGCCAGCGCGTGGGAGGTCGCGGGGCCGGCGACGAGAAGGAAGAACATCAGCAATAGCGCCTTCCCGAGATGCTGGGCGCCCAGCGCCACGGCGGCGAGGAGCAGCAGTGTGACCCCGAAGATCCCGACCTTGCCCGCCGCGTGGAGGCGGCAGTAGACATCGGGCAGGCGGATGTAGCCGAGCACGGCGACCACGGAGAACGCGGTGCCGAGAAGGACCGCAATGATGGCGAGGCCCTGGAGGAGCGGGGTCATGCGCCGTCCCCCCGTCCGCCGTGCTCCGCCAGGTGCCGGGCGAAGATCAGCGTTCCGATCACCCCGAGCGCTGCGATCGCCAGTGCGATGTCGACATACATCGGCGTGGCGCGCAGCAGCGAGAGCAGCACCAGCGCGGCAATCGTCAGCGCTCCGATCAGGTCCGCCCCGATCAGCCGGTCGATCACGTTCTCCCCGCGCCAGGTGCGGCCGACGCACACGGCGATCAGCACCACGTGGACCGCCAGCGCGGCCTGCAGGACGACCTCGAGCACATCGCTCATCGTCCGCCCTCCGCCACCGATGCCCGACCGGCGGGCGGGGCGCCCTCCAGTCGCTCGCAGCGCAGCGCCTGCTCCGCGTCGGCTGAGCGCGCACTCGCCTCCACATCGAGGCAGTGAACGTAGAAGGTGCCGTCCCTGCCGATCTCGACGACCATCTCGCCGGGCGTCACCGTGATCGCATGGGCGCTCAGCGCAAGGCCCGTCTTCGTGCGGCAGCCGGAGCGAACCGCGAGGATCCCGGGGCGGATCGGCATCGAGGGCCGCAGGACCACGCCGGCCACCTGCACACCGCACTTCACGATATCGATGCCGAGTTTCGCGGCGAAACGCAGGCCTGACAGGACCATCGCCCCCGCCCCGCGCGTGCCCACGCGGCCCCGGGGCGCAGGCAGAAGCGCAAGCACACCGGCCGCCACGAGCGCGCCGAGTGCAAGGTTGCCCGGATGCGCGCTTCCGGTCAGCGCCACGTAGGCGAGCAACAGCGGAATCCCCGCCAGAACGCGCCGCACGACGCGGTTCATGGCGCACCTCCGCCGTCCAGAACGGCCCGGTGCAGCAGGGATGGATGGATGATGTCCGTCGCGACGCCGTCCGCCAGCCTCAGCAGCGGCTCTGCGAAGACGCCCAGCGCGATGCATGCGGCGATCAGCAGCGCCGGTGCGGCCAGGCTGTCGCCCGCGGGCTTCGCTGCGGCGCCGTCCTCGCGCGGCGTCCACCAGACCATCTGATACGCGCGGATCGTGTACACGAGGCTGAGCCCGCCCGCGGCGGCCAGCAGCGCGAGGACCAGAAACCGCTCCTCCCCCGCGCCGCTGCGGAAGAGCATCCACTTCCCGATGAACCCGTTCATCGGCGGAATCCCGGCCAGCGCCAGGCCGCCGAGAAGGAACATCGCGCCGGCGGCGGGCAGCGCCGCGCCGAGGCCGCGCAGCGCGTCGAACGCCGCCGAATGCCCCGGCGCGCGGCCGGCCATCGCCCCGGCGATCATCAGCAGCGCCGACTTGATCAGCGCGTGGTTCACGGCCAGCACGACCGCGGCCGCGAGCGCCCCGCGGCTCCCCCACGCGATCGCCACAAGCATCAGGCCGATCTGGGCGAGGGTCGAGTAGGCGAGCATCCGCTTGGCGTGCCGCGTGCCGATGGCCCCGAGACTTCCGACCGCGACCCCCGCGATTCCGGCGGCGAGCAGGACGCCGCGGAACGGTCCGGCCGCGAGGGGCAGGAAGAGCGCGCCGCAACGAAGCAGCACGTAGACGCCGAGTTTCACGATCACCGACGAGAGCATGGCCGACACCGGCGTCGGCGCCGCGGCATGGAAGTCGGGCTGCCAGAAATGGAACGGAACCCCCGCGCACTTGCACAGCGCGTACACGAGCAGGAAGACCGCGGCCGCCGCGGCGAGCGGCCGGTCGGGCTGCGCGGCGACCCGCTGCGCAAGGTCCGCGAGGTTCAACGTCCCGTAGGCGGCGTAGAGCGCCCCGCACGCGATCAGCAGGCTCAGCCCGGCAACGAGACTGATGTGGAAATACTTGTAGGCCGCCTCCGGCCCGCCGCCGTCGCGCGCCGAGGCCGTCAGCGCGGCGCCGGTGATCACGATCAGTTCGGTGCATACGAAGAGGTGGAACAGGTCCCCGGACAGGAACGCGCCGGACAGGGCGCCGGCAAGCGCAAGGAAGAGCGGGAAGAACGCGGGCTCGTCACACACCGCCGGATCGCGTGAGCCCCATGCGTACAGCCCGCCGGCCGCAAACACCACTCCCGCGAGAACCACGAATGTCGCCGAGAGCAGGTCGCCGGCAAACGTGATGCCGAACGGGGCCGCCCATCCGCCCATCTGAAAGACCACGGGGCGCCCGGTCAGCCACACCTCGCGCAGCAGCGCCGCCCCCGACAGCAGGCCGCCGAGCAGGAGGCCGAGCGACACCGCCGCCTGCAGCGGGCGCCGCCGGGCCAGCAGCAGCGTCACCCCCGCCCCGGCGAGGGGCAGGAGGAACGGCAGGATGGCGAGGTGTCCGTTCATCGGGTCAGTGTTTCAGGTCGGTGAAGCGGTCCATGTCGCCCGATGCATGCCGGGCGGTGAGCACCCGCAGCAGCGCGAGGACGAACGAGAAGCCGCCCATGCTGATGACGATGGCGGTGAGGATCAGCGCCTGCGGGAGCGCGTCGCTGTGGACGCCGCGCAGCGTCGCGTAGGCCGCCACCGCGCCCTCGTAGGCGCCGGTGGCCAGCAGAAACAGATTCATGGCATTCGACAGGATGACCAGTCCGATCGCGGAGCGGACGACCTGGCGCCGGAGCAATTGAAACACGCCCACCCCAAAGAGGCCGCCGATCGCGAGCGCGAGGAGCAGATTCATGGCGCCTCCTTCACGGCCGCCGGCCGGCCGCCCAGCGCTTCCAGCATGTGGATCGCGCTGCCGAGCACGGTCAGGCAGATGGCGAGTTCGAAGGCCATCGCCGTCCCCAGGTGCACACCGGGAGGCAGCGGAATGCCGATGACGTGGCCGAAGTCGAACGGCGAGAAGAACGCCTGCCCGGCCAGAACCGGTGCCGCAGCCCCGGCCATGGCAAGCACGAGGCCCGAGCCCACGAGCGGGCGCGGACGCGCCCACCGGAGGCGGCGGCGCGTGGAGGCCACGCCGAAGACGGCATGCCAGAGCGCCACGCCGAGGCTGACCGTGACGCCCGCGGTGAACCCGTCGCCCGGCTGGTCGTGACCGTAAAGGATGCGCGTCGCCGCGATCGTAATCGACAGCGGAAGGACCACCCAGGCGAGCAGGTGAAGGAAGACCGACCGCCTGGACCCCGCGATGCCGGTGGTGGCGGAGCGCAGCGCGGACTCCGCCTCGTCGCGCCGGCGCGCGCCGCCCCGCAGCAGCAGGGCGACCGCGAGGCCTGCGACTCCGAAGACGGTGATCTCGATCAGCGTGTCGTAGCCGCGGAAGTCGACGACGATCGCCCCGACGACGTCACTGGCCCCCGTCCGCGCCACGGCGTTCGCCTCGTAGAACGGTGTCACCCCGCTCGACCGAGGACGCGACTCCAGCGCGGCGTAGGCGATGGCCGCCATCACGGCGCCCGCCGCAACCGCTGCCGCGAGCCCGCGCAGCCGGTCCGCCGTCACACCCTTCGACGGAGGCGGAAGGACGGCCCGCGGCAGATGCCGCAGCGCGAGAAGGAGGACGACGGTCGTCAGGATGTCGACCACCACCTGCACCAGCGCCACATCGACCGCCGGCTCCAGGGCGATGTAGAGCGCGACGCTGAGCCCCGACGCCGCCAGTGCGAGGATCGCGAGGAGATCGCTGCGCAGCCGCGCGCTGACGAGTGCGGCCCCGAGCGCGACCAGCGCCGCGAAGGCCCGCACCCAGCCGGCCGGGGAGGTGTCGCCGTGCGGATCGCCTCCCGGCAGAGGCACCGCGCCGAAGAAGGCCAGCAGCGCCCCGGCCGACGCCAGCATGACGAACAGGTAGCGGCGCAGGCGGCCGTCCTGAACCCGCACCATCCCGGCGGCGGCCGCGTCGACCGCCTTCATGACGATCTCGTAGCCGCGGTCGCCCCAGGTCCACGCCGGCCCCCCGCCCTCGAGGTTGCGCAATCGGCGGCGCTGCAGGAACACTGCGGTACCGATGCTGAAGGCAACGCCGCCGAGCAGCAGCGGCGGCGTCACGCCGGTCCACACATCCAGCGACACCTTCACCGACGCCCCGTGGGCGGCCTCGGCGGCGCGCGCGAAGAACATCGCGAGACCGGCGGGCTCGGGCAGCAGGGCGAAGACCAACGACAGCGCCGCCGGGACCGCTGCGACCAGAATCATGACCGCCGGCGCCTCATGGGCGTGCGCCACACCCTCCGACGGGCGACCGAGGAACGTCCGCGCAATCACCGTCGCCGCCTGCGCAAAGATCAGGCCGCCGGCCAGCACGGTCGCCGCGGTCATGGCGAGGTCGAACGTCGGCGAGTCGCTCGGATGGACCGCGGTCGCGATCAACGTCTCCTTCGCAAGGAACCCGGCCAGCGGGGGCAGGCCGGCCATCGACAACGCCGCGATGACGGCGACGGCGAACGTGGCCGGCATCACGTGCCGCAGGCCGCCGAGGCGGCGCAGGTCGCGCGTGCCCGCCGCGTGGTCGACGATGCCCGCGACCATGAAGAGCGAGCTCTTGTAGAGGGCGTGCGCGAACACGCCGAGCACCATCGCCTTGAACGCGATCTCGGTGTCCTGCCCGATCAGCATCATCAACACGCCGAGCTGGCTGACGGTCGAATACGCCAGCACGGCCTTCATGTCGTTGCGGCGCAGACCGCGATAGGCGCCCACCAGCATCGTGACGAGGCCCGAGAGGCTGAGCAGCCAGAACCACGTCTCGGTCCCGCCGAGCACCGGGTTCAGCCGCGCCATCAGGTAGATGCCCGCCTTCACCATCGTCGCCGAATGCAGGTAGGCGCTCGCGGGCGTCGGCGCGGCCATCGCATCCGGCAGCCACGTGTGCAGCGGGAACTGCGCGCTCTTGCTGAACGCCCCGGCGGCGACGAGGACCAGGATGACGGGATAGAGGCGGTGCGCCCGGAGGTCGTCGCCGGCAGCGCGCAGCGCATCGAACCCGACGCCTCCCGCGACGTGCGCCAGCAGTGCGAACCCGGCCAGCAGCGCCGCACCGCCGGCACCCGTGACGAGCAGGGCCTTCAGCGCGGCGCGGCGCGCCGCGGGGTCCTTACGCGTATGCGCGATCAGCAGAAACGACGCGACACCCGTCCCCTCCCAGAAGACGAACAGGGTGAAGAGGTCTCCCGCCATCACCAGGCCCAGCATCGACGTCATGAACGCCATCAGCGTCGCGAAGAACCGCGGGGCCGCGGGATCGTGGTCGAGGTAGTAGCCCGCGTAGGCAACCACCAGCCCGCCGATGCCCGCGATCAACAGCGCGAACAGCAGGCTGAGGCCGTCGAGTTGGAGAGAGAAGGAAAGCCCGGCCGCCGGCATCCACGACAGGGCCATCGCCGGGGCGCCGCCCGCGAGGACCGACGGGATCTGCATCGCAAGCCCCGCCGCTGCTGCCAGCGGCAGCGCCGCAAGGATCAGCCCCATCGCGCGGGGACGCAGGCGCGCGCACGACCCCGCCCCGAGGACGGCCGCAAACGGCACGCCCGCGGCGCAGAGGAGCAACGGCATCACGAGTCCC
>CAYRFK010000048.1:0-714 GCA_964423465.1 uncultured Verrucomicrobiota bacterium
ACGGCGCTCGCCGGATCCATGTCCATGAACGACAACGCCGTGCTCGGCGTCTCGATGGGCACGAGCGTCGCCGCCGGCTGGTGCGATGCCGCGGGCCACATCACGACGTGGCTCAACGAACTGGCGTTCGTCCCGGTCGACTACCGCGCGGGCGCTCCGGCGGACGAATGGTCGGGCGACGTCGGCTGCGCCGTCCAGTACTTCTGCCAGCAGGGCGTCGCGCGCCTCGCCGCAAAGGCCGGCATCGTGTACGCCAAGGGCATGCCCTTTGCC
Source organism: uncultured Verrucomicrobiota bacterium (assembly GCA_964423465.1). GTDB lineage: Bacteria > Verrucomicrobiota > Kiritimatiellia > PWTM01 > PWTM01 > VGWF01. Next base: position 274 of record CAYRFK010000048.1, read on the forward strand.
GAGCAACTCGTCGACGTGCAGAGGCTCATGCAGGCCGGCGATCCGCGCGCGCGCAGCATCTACGAGAGCATCGGCATCAGCTTCGGCTATGCGATCGCCCGATTCGCGGACTTCTACCCGCTGCGCAACCTCCTGATCCTCGGCCGCGTCACCTCGGGACCCGGGGGCGAACTCATCCTCGCCGAGGCGGACCGCGTCCTGAAGGCCGAATTCCCGGCTTTGGCGGAGTCCGTCCGCCTGCGCACGCCGGACGAGAAGGACAAGCGCCACGGGCAGGCCATCGCGGCCGCCAGTCTGCCGGACACAGGCGGAAGCACGAAATCCTAATTCCGAAGCACGAAACAAATTCCAAATGCCAATTCCGAAATCCCAAACACGCGCTGGAAGGATCTGCGCGTCGCGGACCCGCGATTCCGGGTTCTGCCCGTTTCGTGCTTCCTG
>CAYRFK010000048.1:724-24244 GCA_964423465.1 uncultured Verrucomicrobiota bacterium
TGCGTGCTTGTTTCGTGCTTTCCGACTTCGTGCTTCGTGCTTGTTTCGTGCTTCGGAATTAGGATTTCGTGCTTCTCTTACCCCCCTCGTTTCCTTACGTTCGCAGCATTGTGAAAGGAAGCTGATCTCATGAGCACATCTCCGACCCTGGTGGTTCTCGCGGCGGGCATTGGAAGCCGGTACGGCGGACTGAAGCAGATCGACCCGGTCGGGCCGGGCGGCGAGGTGGTCCTCGACTACTCGGTCTTCGACGCCCTGCGCGCCGGTTTCGGCCGCGTGGTCTTCATCATCCGCCACGACATCGAGCAGGCCTTCCGCGAGGCGATCCTCTCGCGCTACGCCGGCCGGGTCGACGCCTCGCTCGCCTACCAGGAACTCGACATGCTCCCGCCGGGCTTCACGCTGCCGCCGGAGCGGAAGAAGCCGTGGGGCACCTCGCATGCCGTCCTGTGCGCCGCCGGGCAGGTTCGCGAGCCGTTCGCCGTCATCAACGCCGACGACTTCTACGGCGAGGATTCCTACCGCGTGCTGGCGGAATTCCTGACCGCACCCGTCACGCCCGGCCCGGCGGAGTACTCGCTGGTCGGCTTCCGCCTGCGCAACACGCTCTCGGCCCACGGCACGGTCGCGCGCGGGGTGTGCTCGGCCGATGCGGACGGCTACCTGACCCTCGCCGAGGAGATGACCGCGATCGAGGCGCTGCCGGGGGGCCTCGCCCGCAACCGCAATGCGGACGGCTCCTTCCGCGACTTGACCGGCGACGAACCGGTGTCGATGAACATGTGGGGCTTCCAGCCGCAGGTCTTCGACCAGATCCGCGACGAGTTCCAAGTGTTTCTGCGCGACAACGCCGGCAATCCCAAGGCCGAGTTCTACATCCCGACCGCCGTCACGGGCATGATCCGCAAGGGCACGGCGCGCTGCCGCATCCTGCCGACCTCCAGCGCATGGTTCGGCGTCACTTATCGCGAGGACAAGCCCGGCGTCGTCGAGAGCATCCGCGAACTGATCCGGCAGGGCCGCTATCCGGAAAGGCTCTGGGGCTGAGCGCATGAACTCCGCCGCACGTCACCCGGATGCCCTCCTGCGCGGCCTCGCGCGCCGGTTCCGCATTCCGGGTGACATCGGCGCCATCACGCCGTACGGCAGCGGCCACATCAACGACACCTATTGCGTCGCGGTCCGCCAGGCGGGCGCGCCGGTGCGCTACATCCTGCAGCGGATCAACACGGCGATCTTCAAGGACCCCGCCTCATTGATGGACAACGTCGGCCGGGTCACGGAGCACCTCGCCGCCCGGTTGTCACAGCGGGGAGTTGCGGACGCAACCCGCCGCACGCTGACGCTGATCCCGACCCTGGACGGTGCGGCATGGCTGAACGACGCGTCCGGCGCGTGGCGCGTCTACCTCTTCGTCGAGGGGGCGCGCACCTTCGACCAGATCGAGACCCCGGCGCAGGCCGAGGCCGCCGCCCGCGCGTTCGGCGAGTTCCAGGGGCAACTCGCCGACCTGCCCGCCCCGCGCCTGGCGGACACGATCCCCGACTTCCACCACACGCGCCGCCGGTTCGACACCCTGCGTGCGGCGATCGCGGCCGACGCGCACAACCGCGCCGCGGCCGTTCGCGCCGAGATCGACTTTGCCCTCGCCCGCGAGCCGATCGTCGACCGCCTCCTCCACGCCCAGGCCGCCGGCACCATTCCGGAACGCGTCACGCACAACGACACCAAGCTCAACAACGTCATGCTCGACGAGGCGACCGGCGAGGGGCTCTGCGTCATCGACCTCGACACCGTGATGCCCGGCCTCGTGCTGTACGACTTCGGCGACATGTGCCGCACCGCGACGCGACCGACGCCCGAGGACGAGCGGGACCTGGCGAAGGTCCGGATGCTGCCCGAGATGTTCGAGGCCCTTGCGCGGGGCTACCTCTCGTCCGCCGGCGGTTTTCTCGTCCCCGGCGAACTCGACCACCTCGCCTTCTCCGCCCGCCTCATCACCTTCGAGATCGGCATCCGGTTCCTGGCCGACTACCTGCAGGGCGACATCTACTTCAGGACGCACCGCCCCGGGCAGAACGCCGACCGGTGCCGCGTCCAGTTCGCCATGGTCGAATCGTTCGAACGCAACGAAGAGTCGATGAACCGGCTGATCGCGGACCTGCGGGCCCGCGGTCCGGAGGCCCCCGCATGAACCTGAGCACCCTGGACACCGTCATCATTGTGGCCTTCCTGGTCTCCGTGATCATCGTCGGCTCGCTCGCGGCGCGGCGGGCGAGCCGGAGTTCGGCGGACTTCTTCCTCTCCGGTCGAACGATGCCCTGGTGGCTGCTGGGCGTCTCGATGGTCGCGTGCACCTTCTCGTGCGACACGCCAAACCTCGTCACTGACATCGTCCGCACCGGCGGCGTCGCCGGCAACTGGGCGTGGTGGGCGTTTCTCCTGACCGGCATGCTGACGGTCTTCGTCTACGCCAAGCTATGGCGGCGCTCGGCGCTGGACACGGACCTTGGCTTCTACGAGATCCGCTACAGCGGCCGCCCGGCGGCGGTCCTGCGCGGCTTCCGATCAATCTACCTCGGAGTGCTGTTCAACGTGCTGGTCATGGCGACCGTATCGCTCGCGGCGATCAAGATCGGCCAGGTCATGTTCGGCCTGAAGCCCTCGGAAACGCTGATCTATGCGTCCATCGGCGTCGCGATCTATGCCACGCTCGGCGGGCTGACGGGCTCGATCTGGGCCGATTTCTACCAGTACTCGGTGGCGATGATCGGCGCGATCGCGGCCGCCGTCTTTGCCGTGAAGGGCGAGATCTTTGGCGTCGGCAGCCTGTCGGCGCTCGTCTCCAACCCGGCGCTGGCGGACAAGCTTTCCTTCTTCCCCGCGGCGCCCGAGGGGGGCGACTACAGCCCGCTGATGGGCCTGCTGATCCTCCCCATCGCGGTCCAGTGGTGGAACGTCTGGTACCCGGGCGCCGAACCGGGCGGCGGCGGCTACGTCGCGCAGCGGATGCTCTCGGCGAAGAACGAGCGGCATGCGATCGGCGCGACGTTGCTCTTCAACTTCCTCCACTACGCGGTCCGGCCGTGGCCCTGGATCCTCGTCGCGCTGGTCTCGCTCGTCGCGTTCGTACCGGACCCCGCCCCGGACCGCGCCGCAGCAGCCGCCCGCCTCGCCTCGCCGGAGATGGCCGCGCTCGTCGCGAAATACGACGGCGGCGCGAAGAGCGAACTGGCGCCGGAACAGGCTGCCGAGATCCGGCTGCTCAAGGCAAAGGTCAAGGGCGTCGGAAGCCTCGCGGTGGCGTTTCCGAAGGTCGAGGACCAGTTCCTCCGCAACGACATCGCCTATCCCGGCATGATCGCGAAGATGCCGAAGGGCCTGATCGGAATCATCGTCGCCTCGCTGATCGCGGCCTACATGTCGACGATCGCGACGCATCTGAACTGGGGCTCGTCCTACGTCGTGAACGACTTCTACAAGCGGTTCTTCAAGCCGCAGGCGTCGGAGAAGGAACTGGTCGCGGTCGGCCGCGCGACCATGCTCGTGTTGCTGGTGCTCTCCGGGGTTGTCGCTCTGGCGATGACGAACGCCAAGGCGTCGTTCGACCTGCTGCTGGCGGTCGGAGCGGGCACGGGGCTCATCTACATCCTGCGCTGGTTCTGGTGGCGCATCAACGCATGGAGCGAGATCGCGGCGATGCTGATCTCGTTCGCCGTGGCCTGCTTCTTCGCGTTCGCCGGTCCGTCGCTCGGCATCGAGCAGTCCTTCCGCGACGCGGGCCTTCTGAAGATCATGGGCTACGGCGACTGGAAGCTCGTGCTCGGCATCCTCGTGACCACCCTCGGATGGGTCGTCGTGACCTATGCGACGCCGCCCGTGCAAACGGCCACGCTGCGCGAGTTCTACCGCAAGGTCCAGCCCGGCGGGCCGGGTTGGCGGAAGGTCGTGGCAGCCGCGGAATCCTCCGGCGAGTCGATCGTGACCGACCGCGGGTGGGACGTCCCCGTCGGCATTGTCTGCATGATGCTCGGCTGCGTCGCCGTCTGGGGCGCGCTCTTCTCGCTTGGCAGCTTCCTCTACGGCCAGACCGGACGCGGGACGATCCTCGGACTTGCCGCCGCCGCCGCCCTCGCAGGCCTCATGAAGCTCTCCGGGCGGATCCGGGTGAAGTAGTCCGCCGGAACCTGTCCGACCCCGAGGCGGTGCTTGCGGCGGGGCACGGGCGGAGGCATGATGGCGGTAATGAGCGAGCCCATCCACCATCCCGGCCAGATCGTCCGGCGGAACCGGCCGGCCCACGTGGCGCGGCGCGATGCTTGTGTCGAACGGGCGGCGGAGTTGCTGATCATGCCGCTGGAGCACATGGACACCGGCGCGCGAATCGGGCACGCCGGCCGCGTGATCGAGCTTCTCGAAAAAGCGCTTCAGGAAGCCGAACTGGCCGCACGCGGCGGCGGCGTGTGTCAGATGGAGCGCGATTTCTCGCACTTTCTCCGTCTCATCCTGGCCAATGTCCGCTCGGCGGAGGCGTTCCTGGACAACCAGTCGCACCTTGAATCCGACGAGAACTCCTTCCTGACGAAGTTCCTCGGCACCGGACAGGACGAGGTCGCCATCGCAGCGATGAACTACAAGCGACTCTCGAACGAGGTTCTTTCCGGACTGTGGCAGATGCTGCGCCTCATGCACGTGCCCTACCGGGCCCTCCAGCAGCGCAATCAAGGTGAGTTCGACGAACCCGCACGCGAACGGTATCAGGCCGCCTATCAACATATGCGCGGCGAACTGCACGGCGACCCGGCGGCGCCGGCCACGGGCTCCCAGGCATGAAGCCAACCGGCGCGGCGGGCGGCGGACTTCAGGGCGTGCTGCTGGACATGGACGGCGTGCTGTGCGACTCGGAGCCGTTCATCTGCGAGGCGGCCTGCCGGATGTTCGCGGAGCGCCATGGCACCACGGTGCACCCGGATGATTTTCTCCCCTTCGTCGGTGCGGGCGAAGACCGCTACCTCGGCGGCGTCGCGGAAAAGCACGGCGTCACGCTGCGGATGCCGGACGACAAGGCCCGGACCTACGCGATCTACCTCGAGATCATCCGCGGCCGTCTGGGACCACTGCCGGGCGCCGTGGAGTTCGTCCTTGCCTGCCGCACGCGCGGCCTCCGGACCGCCGTGGCAACCAGCGCCGACCGGGTGAAGCTGGAGGGCAATCTGCGGGAGATCGGGCTGCCTGCGGCGCGGTTCGACGCCTGCATCACCGGCGACGACATCGTTCGCAAGAAGCCAGACCCCGAGATTTTCCTCAAGGCCGCCGCGGCGGTCGGCCTTCCCGCCTGCGCCTGCGTCGTCGTCGAAGACGCCCCCAACGGCATCCAAGCGGCCAAGGCGGCCGGCGCCGGCTGCATCGGGATCACATCCAGCTTCCCGGCCGAACGCCTCCGCGAAGCCGGGGCCGACCGGATCGCTGCCGACATGCACGAGGCATGGCGGGCGGTCGAGGCGTGGCCGGACCGGGTCAGTTGAACGGGCAGGCGCCCGTGGAACAGCCGCCGGTCGCGCACGATCCGGTCGCACAGGCCCCGGATGCGCACGAGGGCATCGCAGGGCCCGCAACGGACGCCGCGAACGTCGAGAACTGCTTCGAGAGCTTCTTCGACCCGCATGCGGGGCAGGCCGGCTTCTCCGCCGACGACCGCACGAGAACCTCGCACGACGCGCCGCACGAGGCGCACTGGTATTCGTAGAGAGGCATGGCGCGGATCAGGCGTTCTCGATCAACTGCTGCAGCTTGGCTTCCTGCTGCAGGCCGACCATCTGCTGGATGACCTGGCCGTCCTTGATCAGGAGCAGCGTGGGAATGTTCCGCACGTTGTACTGGATGGCGATGGCCTGCTCCTCGTCGACGTTGACCTTCCCGATTCGCGCCTTGCCGGCGACCTTGGGCGCCAGGCGCTCCAGGATCGGCGTCTGCATCCGGCACGGCCCGCACCAAGGGGCCCAGAAATCGACGATTGTCAAACCCTTCGCCGTCTCCGCCACAAAATTCGCACCCGTAAGTTCGATCAAACCTTCACTCATGGTCCTGCTCCCTTTTCGATGTTCCCCGCGCCATCGCGCGGATGACTACACTGCCTCTTCATTCCCGTTTCCGCAAGTCCGCCGCGCTCCGCGCTTACCCCGGCTTCAGCCCCATCGCCTTCAGGAGCTTCACCGCGGGACAGAAGCCCGTGAAGGCGGACTGGACGAGATTCAGCCCCACGAACGCCGTGAACAGAAGCCAGTACTCGCTGTGCAGGCGGCTGAGCGCCAAGCTCAGCAGAATGAACAGGCCGGCCATTACGCGAACGCCGTTGTTGATCGTCATGGGCATGCTCCTCAGGGCTGTATGTGTCGGGTGTCGGGTGTCGGGTCCTACTTTGAAAAATCCAGGAATTTCTCCTGGTCGGCTGCGACGGGACCGGCCATCACGCGGGCGATGGTTCCTCCGAAGAGACGCCCCATCAGCCCGGCATTCATCAATCCGATGCGGACACCCGCCGCGGTCTCGTACACCGAGATCGTGCACGGCATGAGCGTCGTCGCAATGCGGGCCTTGTCGTCGAGAAGGATCGCCGACGCATGCTGCGCCTGACAGAGGTTGAGGAGCCGCACGGGCCGGCCCGGATCGCCGCCATTCTTTCTGACGCTCTGGTCCAACGGCAGGATCGAGGAGACGGTCCATCCAGCGGCCACGACCCTGTTGGTGATGGCCGTCACCGTTTCATCCAGCCCGAACGGGCTCGCCCGCTCCTTCAGCATCAGGCCCGGCGCGACCACCGTCGCCACCACCGCGGTGGTAAGAACCCCGGTCAACAGTCCGATTAGAAACGCTTTCATTGCTGTCCTTTCGAGTATCGCCTACCGCGGCGACGTCGTCACCATCACGCCGATCACACCCCACCAGAGCATCGCGATCCACGGGTTTCCCGTCAGCGGACAGGTCCCCGTCCGGCATCCGACAAACTTGTACACCGCAAACCCCACCGCCGCGCCGAGGACGGCACCAACAAGCGGACGCACAACGGACATTGTCATTTGGCACCTCCGAGCGGGTAGCTCCGGCCCCTCCCCCTCTTGCTTGTACCCGTACTCCTACTCTTACTCATCCTCGTACTCTTACTCTCTTCCCTCTCCCCGCCGCCCTCCACCCCGCACTCCTCCACCCCGTACTCCCCCCCGCTGCCTTCGCAGACCCTCGTCGCAGAGTTTGCCCGTATCATCCCGACGAGCATCGATACGACCTCCACCAGCACCACTTTTCCCTCCGCCACGCGCGATTCACCCATTCGTCCCCGCGCCAGCATGACATCAAGGCAGGCCGCGCATTCAAGCGCAGACCCGCGCGCGATGTCCAGGAAGCGGCAACGATCGGCCCCCGGGGGCTTCCCGTTGCCCTCCGCGATGTTGAGAGGCACGGAATCCGCAGCACGCTCCAGATGATCCCGGACCGGAAGCGCTCGCGGAAGACCATCCGTCGCGCGCTCGGACCATGCGACGAAGTCGATCGCGCGCCGGTAGACGTTGAGGCGTTCGTGGTCGAAGGTCATTGGAAGGCCGAGGGGTGAGGGGTGGAGGGGGGAGAGTAAGAGTAAGAGTAGGAGTAAGAGTAGGAGTAGGAGTAGGAGTAGGAGGGGTGGGTCATAGCATCTCCTCCACGGGCAGGACGAAGGCGCGGACGCCTTCGTCCGCGTAGAGGCCTTTGCGGAACTCCGCGAGCGCGGCCTTCAAGTCGGGGAGACGGTCGGCCGGCACCACCGTGAAGATCACGACCGACCGGCCGGGGAACACGCTCGTCCCAAGGTGGCGGCCGGTTTCGCCCTCGCCGGTGACATTGCGGAACTCGGAGTAGGCATGCACCGAGTGGCGCGCGACCAGGGCGCGCAGATCTGCCTCGCGGCCTTCGGGGCCGATCAGGATCAGCATCTTCATGGCGTCTCCTTTGCGGGCGCCGCCGCCGGGGCGGAGGCCTTCCCGCCGTAGAGCAGGTTGTACGTGGCCGGGATCACGAGCAGCGTGAACGCGGTTGAGATGAACAGCCCGAAGATCAGCGCCCACGCAAGGCCGCTGAAGATCGGATCCAGCGTGATCGGCCAGGCACCGAGCATCGTCGTGCCCGCGGTCAGCACGATCGGGCGCAGGCGGACCGCGCCGGATTCGAGGATCGCCTCGCGAAGCGGACGGCCGCGCTCGACGGTCGTGCGGATGAAGTCGATCAGGATGATCCCGTTGCGGACGACGATCCCGGCGAGCGCGATCATGCCGATCATCGCCGTGGCCGTGAAGAAGACGGGGTTGTCGTAGCCTCCGACCGGCTTGTTCACGATCGCGTTGAGCAGGCCGAAGCCCGGCATGATGCCGATCAGAGTCATCGGGATGGACATCATGACGACGAGCGGAAGCACGTAGGACTTCGTCTCGTAGACCAGCAACACGTAGATACCCAGGAGGGCTGCGGCAAAGGCCAGCCCGAGGTCGCGGAACACGTCGAGCGTGATCTTCCACTCGCCCTCGCCCTTCCAGTCAATCGTGACATCCGGGGGCGGCGGGTTGTCCGTGAAGTGCTTCTGCAACGCGAGAACGGCATAGGCGGGCCCGCGGCCGGCGACCTCGGCGTTGACGAAGACGACCCGCTCCTGATTCTTGTGGAAAATCGTCTTCTCCGCGATCGTCTCGCGGAACCGGCCGAGTTCGCCGATCTGGACCAGGCCACCGGTCCGGCCCTTGACGGACAGCGACCGCAGGCGCTCGACATCGGTGCGGGCCTCGCGTGGAAGCCGCAGGACGATGGGCAGCTCGTTCTGTTCCGAATCCGCATGGATGACGCCCGCGGGCATGCCACCGAGGGCGAGTTGCAGCGTCTGCGCCACGTCCTCCGTCGAGACCCCGTTCAGTCCGGCCTTTTCGCGGTCGACCTCGAAAAAGAGGCGCGGCTGGTCGGCTTCGACCATGTCATCCACATCGACGACGCCCGGCTCCTTCATCATGCGGGCCTTGACCGTCTGCGCGGCGGCGATGAGGTTGGTGTACGGCGTGTCGGCCTTCCCGTAGATCTCGGCCACGAGCGACGCCAGGACCGGCGGCCCCGGCGGCACCTCGACAATCTTCAGGCTCGCACCGGTCCGCCGGCCGATCGCCTCGAGATCATTGCGAAGGCGGAGCACCAGCGCGTGGCTGTCCATCTCCCGCTTCGAGCGATGCAGGAGGCTCACGCGAACATCCGCCACGTTCGCGCCCTGGCGCAGGTAGTAGTGGCGGACCAGCCCGTTGAAGTCCATCGGCGACGCGGCGCCGACAATGGTTGTGAAATCCCGAACCTCGGGCACGGTCCGCAGGTACTGCTCGACCTCCCGAGCGGCGGAATCGGTCGCCTCAAGCGTGGCGGTCTCGGGCATGTCCAGCACGACCTGGAACTCATTCTTGTTGTCGAACGGCAGCATCTTCAGCGGTACGACGGCCAGAGCCATCCAGATGGCGCCGCCGAAGAGTACGGCCATCACAAGCAACAGCACGCGCGAGGCCGAGCGGCTGTCGACGAACGGCCGCATGACCCGGGCGTAGGCGCGGTAGGTCGCAGTGGACGACACATCGTCGTCATCGACCCCGTGCCCGGAGCCCAGCCCCTTCCCGGCGAGCATTATCTTCGAGACCCACGGCGTGACCGTGAACGACACGAGCAGGGAACTGAGCATCGCCAGGGGCACGTTCAGAGCCATAGGGCGCATGTAGGGACCCATCATGCCGCTGATGAAGAACATCGGGAGGAAGGCGACGATGACGGACAGCGTCGCAAGGATCACCGGGGGCATGACCTCGCTCATCGCATTCTGGATGGCCTGGTCCGGCGGCAGGCGCCGCCGCAGGAGGTGGCGGTAGATGTTCTCCACCGCGACGATGGGGTCGTCCACGAGCAACCCCAGCGCCAGGATCAACGCGAAGAGAGTGACGCGGTTGATGGTGTAGCCGGCCAGCAGATTGACCATCAGCGTCAGGGCATAGGTGATGGGCACCGCCAGCGCCACGATGACTCCCACGCGCCAGTTCATCACGAGCGCGATCAGTGCGATGACCGTGATGATGGCCTCGCCGAGCGACTTGACGAGGTCGTTGACCTTCTCGTTTGCGGTTTCGCCGTAGTCGCGGGTGATGCGGACGCTGACGTCGTCCGGGATCATCGTGCCGCGCAGCTCCTCCAGCGTCTTCTCGACATCGCGCGACACCCACACGGCATTGCTGCCCTTTTTCTTGGCGACGGCGACGGTGACGGCGCCGTACTCGCGGCCGCCCTCCCCGCCCGAGCCCCCGTCGGCGGGGCCAAAGCCGATGCGCGAGTAGACGGAGGGCTCGTCGGGACCATCGAGCACCTCCGCGACATCTCGCAGATACACCGGGCGGTCGCCGTGGACGCCGACCATCAGGTTGCGGACCTCGTCCGCGTTGCGCAGGAACGGACCGACCTCGACGACGATCTCGCGGTTCGCACGCGCCAGCGATCCCGCGCCCGCCTGGCTGTTGGACACCTTCAGCGCGCCGGCGATCTCGAGCGGCGAGAGGTTGTGCGCCGACAGCCGCTCGGGGTCGAGCAGGACGCGCACCGCGCGCGGCTCGCCGCCGTGCAGCGTGATGCGGGCGCTGTTGTGGACGTGCTGCAGCTTGCCGGCGACTTCCTCCGCCACGCGGTAGAGATCATGGGTGCCGTAACGCTCACTGTAGAGCGCGGCGGTCACGATCGGCACGTCATCGATCTCGATCGGCTTGATCACCCAGCCGGCGATCCCCGGCGTGGTGCGGTCGATGTTCTGGAAGATCTTGTTGTAGAGCTTGATCAGGCTCGCTTCGCGGTCCTGGCCCACGAGGAAACGCACCGTGACGACGGCCTGTCCAGGCCGCGACATCGAGTAGACGTACTCGACGCCGTCGATCTGGTAGAGCAGGCGTTCGAGCCGCGATGCGACGCGGCGTTCGACCTCCTCGGCGCTGCCGCCGGGATAGGACACCATCACATCGGCCAGCGGCACGACAATCTGCGGCTCCTCCTCGCGCGGAGTCATGAGCAGCGCCACCATCCCGGCGGCGAGGCTGATCACGATCAGGAGGACCGAGAGCTGCCCCTGCAGGAAGCTGCGGATGATGCCCGAGAACTTGGTTCCGTTCTCCGACATGGCCTAGCCCTCCCGCCCGGCAGCCGCCACGAGCACGGTCTCGCCGTCATCCAGGCCCGAGAGGATCTCGACCTGCCCGTCACGGTGAGCACCCGTCTTCACCAGGCGCCGCTGCGAACGTCCGTCGCGCACGACGCGGACCATCTCGAGCTGCCCGATGCGCATCACCGCGGTTTCGGGCACGCGGACGACCTCCACGCTGCCCGCGGGGGCGATGAACCGCCCGAAGGCGCCCGGGCGCAAGTCCGAGGGGTCCTCAAGAAGCACCTTGACCTTCTGCGTGCGGCTCTGCGGATCGATCTCCGACACGATCTCCGTGATGCGGCCCTTGCGCGACCGCTCCGGATCGGTCAGCACCACGCCGACCTCCATGCCCGCCGAAAGCGCGCCGGCCAGCCGCATCGGGACCGGGGCCTCCAGGCGCATGCGGAGGGGATCGTAGACGGCAAGCAGCAACTGGCCCGGCGAGGCGATGTCGCCCTCCTCCACGCGTCGGTCGGTCACGACGCCGTCGATCGGCGAGACGATCCGCGCATAGGTCATCATGACGCGGGCGCGCTCGACCTGGGCCCGGGCCGCGTCGCGGCCGGTCTCGGCGGCCATCAACTGCTGCTCCGTCGATGCCTTTGAATCGAACAGCCCCTTGGTTCGCTTGTACTCGGCCTCGGCCATACGGAGCTGCGCCTCGGCGGCGGCCAGTTGCTCCCCGATCTCCCGGTCGTCAAGCAGCACGAGCTCCTGCCCGGCCTTGACCGCGGTCCCGGCGGACACGAGCACCTTCTTCACGTGGGCGGGGACCTTCGCGCTCAGCGTGATCCGCGTCTCCGATTCGACCGTCCCTGGCACCTCGATCTGGGCCGCGACCGACACCCGGCGGACCGTCACCGTGGCCGCGCCGACGGGAAGGTTCTCGCCGACCTCGACCTCCACGGTGCCCGGCGGCACCTTCTGCGTGCAGCCGCCCGACGAGTAGAACATCAGCCCGGCCATGCCCACGACGCCGGCCAGCGGCTTCCACGATGCCTTGAGAATCCCGTTCATGCTTGCACTCATGCTCCATTCCTCCTTGAATCGTCGGTCACTTCGCGGCGCCCGCAGGCGCCAGTTCGCCCTTCGCCCGCCCGATGTTCGAGAGGGCCGTCAGATAGTCGTACAGCGCGGCCACACGGCGGCTGCGGATCGCCGCAACCCCGAGTTCGGCATTCAGGAGCTCCGGGATGTCGGCGGCCCCCTGCTCGTAGCGCGCCCGGGTCATGCGCAGCGCCTCGTCGGCGCTCTCGACGCTCTTGGCGGTCACCGTCCAGCGCTCGCGCGCCTCGCGGGCCTGCAGAAACGCTTGGCGCTGGTCCAGTTTCACGCCGTCCTGCGCACGCCGCGCATCCGCCTCGGCGGCGGCCAGGTTCGCCTCGGCTTCACGGATCGCGGCGGAGCGGCGGAAGCCGTCGAAAATATCCCACTCAGCCATCACGCCGGCGTAGTAGCTCTCCTCCATCCCCGAGAGGTCCTCGCTGTCCCATGCAAATTCGCCAAACGCACTGACCGTGGGCCGCCGGTCCGCCCGTGCCTTGGCCAGAACGCTGCGACGCGCGGCCACCGCGAGGTCCGCGGCGCGTACCGCGGGATGGCTTCGCGTGGCCACGGCATCGGGGGCGGCCGGAAGCTCAGGAACCTCGGAGGGAGGCTTCGCGTCGAGCCCCGCCTCGGGGACGAGGTCGCGGCCGATGGCCGTGTTCAGCGCGGCCACGGCGAGACCGACTCCGTTCCGGGTGCGGATGAGATCCTCCTGCGCCTGCGCGAGTCGCACCTCGAGGCTCAGGACATCGCTCCTCACCGCGGCGCCCCGGTCCATCCGCTCCCGTGCCACGCGGAGACTCTCCTCGAGCGAGCGGACCTGCTCCTGCTGCACGGTGACGAACGACTGCGCCTGGAGGATCGTGTAGAACCCGCGCGTCACCTCATGCACGAGATCGTTCCGGACGACGGCGAACATCTCGGCCTGTGCGCCCGCGGCGGAGACCGCGGCCCGGCGGTCGCTGTCGCGCCGCCCGAAGTCCAGCACGCGCATCTTGGCCCCCACGCCGAGCCGCGCATTGCCGGTGTCGTCCGGATTGTTGGGATCGAACGCGGGATCGCGCATGTCCAGCGTCCGCTGGTTCAGCGCCATCATGAACGCCTGCGGCGGATTATCGGTCCGCGCATACCCGCCTGTTAGAGACACGACAGGCCACAGGGCCGATTCCGCCTGCCGGATGGCGGCGCGGGCCGCACCCGCACGGGCCTCGGCGGCGGCGGCCTGCGGGTTCTCCGACAGGGCGGTGCGGATGCACTCCTCCAGCGACGGCCCGGCCATCGCGGCGGCGGACCACGCGACAAGGCTTCCCAGAACTGCGATTCGGTAACTCATGCTGCGGCTCCTCCCTTGCAAATGCAGTCCAAGACCCTGACAGACCTGGCGTCCTCGATCCTGTACCGGACCTCGCGCCCCTCCCGTGCCGCCCCCACCAACCCGACGCGGCGCATCTGATTGAGCAGTTGCGACGTCGCCGCCGGCGGAAGGCCGAGCAGACCGGCCACCTCATGAACGGGCACACCGTCCCGTGCGCGAAGGATCTCGAGGATCCTCAGGCGATGCGGATGAGCCAGCAGCTTCAAGACCTGCGCGACCCTCGCCAACTCCTCGATAGGGATCCCCGGGCATCCACAGGTTCCATTGCTATTCATAGCCTCATCATATCATGATCTCATGACATGTCAACATGACGAGCTCGTCTTTCTCGCCCCATGTGTACAGGGAAACGGAAACGGAAACGAAGAGGAATGACTTGCGGGAGGCGACCGGCAGGCCGTCAGCGACGCATCCACCAGCCGGAGGTCGCGGAAATCACGCAGACTCCCGCGAGGGAGACCGTCGCGGCAATGGCAAGGTTGGACCATGCCAGCGCGCGCTCGTTGATGACGTTCATGCGCAGCATATAGGCGACCGCCGCACCGATGATCGCGATAAGGATCGCCAGCCACCAAAGCCAAGCGGTCAGACTGTGAGGGTGGTGCTGCATGTGCAAGTCATACTACTCCTCTCCCGCCCCACAGCAAGCTTCGCGGATGGGATTGCCTTTGGACACCGCCGGGGTAGGATCATTCACCCCGCTGTTGCGGACCTCGTACGGCGGGAATCCGGAGAATCGCTTCACGAGGCTTGCATCATGAGTGATACGCCGCAGCAGGTGCCTTCCCCCTCGAACGACCCCGTCCCGCCGCTCGGAGCGCCGCGGCCCTGGCCCGCGCCTGCCCAACCTCAGGGAACTGCGACTTCGAATTCCGGGCTCGCCGTGGCAAGTCTCGTCCTCGGCATCCTGTCCATGCTGTGCGCGGGAATCCTGACCGCCGTCCCCGCCGTGATCACGGGCCACATGGCTCGCGGGGAAATCCGCCGATCAGGCGGGCGGACCGGCGGCGATGGGATGGCCCTGACGGGACTGATCCTGGGGTACGTCACGATCGGCCTGACGGTGGTCGCCCTGATCCTGCTCTTCGGCTTCGGCCTCTTTGCGGCCACCGTCGCGGCCTGATTCCCCACGCCGTCGATCGCCGCGAGCCGGCCTACTGGAGCGGGAGGATCGTCATCCCCGGTTCGCCGATGATCATGTTGACGCGCGCCTTGTCGAGCACATCCTTGAGCTCGTCGGCGGAGAGTTCCGTGCGGATCATCGGCACCTCGATCTGTGTGTCGCGTTCCAGCAGAATCCGCTTCCGGATATCTCGATGACCCGCCCGGCCGATCGTGATCGTGTGGTCGCCCTTGTAGACCTGAAGACCTTCAAGAGGCGTGGTGCCGACCAGCAGGCCATCGATCTCGACCAACGCAGGGTCGGCCGAGGTCTTGATGTTGAGTTTCACGACGGGCCGGTTCTTCTCCGCCTCCGCCCGCTTCGCCAACGCCTGATCGAGGGACGGCACCGCGGCAGCCAGCGCCTTCTCGAAGAGGGCCAGCACTTCGGCCTCGCCGAGCACGGTCTGGAGGTTCTCCGTCTGCCGGACCTTGGTATCGGCCGAGCCGGACGCCGACGCGATCACGGCCCCGTCGACCGGATCGAGGGCTTCCAGCCCGACCCGCAGCGTCAGCGTCGAGAACTCGACATTGAATCCGGCCTGCTTGACCACCGTCTTGCCGACCGAGAAGGCTTGGAGCGCTCCGCGCAGGACCACGTCGGCGTTCAGCGCCTGGGCTGCACGGAGAAACGACGGCGCCGGGGCACCGGGCGCCTCGGACTTCGTGATCTGGGCAAGGAAGTCTCGCCGGTCGACGAGGGTGTAGCCAGGCTTGTTGGCGAGTTGCTGTCCGAGGGAGGCCACGCCTTTGCGGACCAGCGCCGCAGGATCGACCCCTCCACCGAGGGCGGCGTCGGCCTTCATCCCGGTCTGGTCTTCGAAATCGAGGACCGCCACGCGCCACGGGTCGGCCGCACAAGCCAAACCGGCGGCCACACACAAGGATGCCAGAAGTGCTGTCTTCATCGTTCGTTCCTCCGACTGATGGATTCTACCACACCCCATGGACGGGCGCGACACGGGCCTATTCATGCCGAACCGTGCGCGGCGACCCGGCGCAGCGACCCCGCGGGCATCACGGCATCGAAATCTGGGCCTTGCGGACCGCCGCGCAGTAATCGAGGATACCCTGGGCGATGGACCGGGCGATGCGGTCACGGTAGACGGGGTCGTTCAGCTTCAGCGCCTCGGAACGGTTCGAAAGGAAACCGCACTCGACAAGGGCCGCCGAGCAGGGTGCGTCCTTCAGCACGGCGAACCGGGCGTGCCGAAGGCCCCGGTCCTCCGCGCCGGTGTCGCGCAGTAATCGCTTCTGCAGGGCGAACCCCAGGACTGCGCTCGCCGCGTCATGCGAGTTGCCCGGCTGCGACCGGTGGACGTTCGACGGGGTCTGGTCGCGGGCGTTGGTGGAGGCCGCCCCGGCCTTCGAGAGCACATACGTCTCGATGCCCTTGGCGTCGGAGTCCGGACCGGCGTTGCAGTGGATGCTGACGAAGACATCCGGGGACCACCGCGAGGCGATGCGGCATCGGTCCTCCAACTCGAAAAACGTATCGTCCTCACGGGTCATGAGCGCCCGCACATCGGCGCGAAGCAGCAGCGCACGGACGCGGGTCGCGATGTCGAGCGTGGCATCCTTCTCGATCAGGCCGGGAACGACGGACTCGGCGCCGCCGTCCTTTCCTCCATGCCCGGCATCGATCACTACGACGGAAGCGCCCCGGTTCCGGAGGTGGAGGTACGGGCGGAGGATCGGATCGAGCGTGCTGTCCGCATCCAGGCGGTTGACCGTCCACCGTCCGCGGATACGGGTGACCGGATTCTGCAGCCAGATCCGGACATCCATGAGCGACATCCTCCGGCTGTCCGGCTCGAAGATCATCGAGTGATAGGAACTTGAAAGCACGACGTTCCCATCCGACATGTCGGACACACGGAGCCCGTAGAGGCGCGCCATGTCCGAGAGGCGGACGAAGGACTGGTCGCCGTACCGCACATAGGTGAGCGTACGGGGCGCCGCGGATGCTCCGGACACGGACGCGACAAGCAGGAGGACGGCCGCGAAGGCCGTCCACAGCCGCACGGACGCGGACGGACGCCGCGCCCCGTTCCCCGTCCCCGAACTTCTGGTCCTGTTGTCTTCCATAGGGTCCCCCGGCTGCCGCACCCGGCGCCTGAGCCGCGGGGGACAAACCATATCCGCGGGGGAGAAAGCGGTTGCAAGCCAAAAGATGCTGGAATAGCATGCTGTGTTCTTCGAACCGCTGCCGGGGGAACGCCTGCGACCGGGGTCGTACGGCGGGAAAGGGCCGTTCCGGCAATCGGATCAAGAAGGAGTTTTCCATGGCGGAAGTAACGCTTGAGGAAGTCCCGCGGAAGACGCGCGAGCTGTTTGAGAAGGCCGTGTCCGCGATGGAACGCGGCAACTCGGACTATGCGACGGACATGCTGATGGCCATTCTGGACACGGAGCCCCGGCTGCTCCAGGCCCGGAAGCTGCTGCGCGCCGCCCAGATCAAGAAGTACCGCGAGTCCGGCGGCGGAGCCATGCGGCACATGATGTCCTCGATCTTCGGCATCGGCGGCGTCATGGCGGCCTCGGCGATGCTCAACTCCAAGCCGCTCAAGGCGCTGCAGGCCGCCGAGAAGCTGCTGATGAAGGACCCTCTGAACAAGCAGTTCTACACGCTCTTCGTCAAGGCGGCGGTCGCCGCGGAGATGCCCGAGACGGCGATTCACACGCTCGAGATGGCGCGGGAGGCGGAGCCCGACGACATCGACCTGCTCTACTGGCTCGGGGGCCTGTACAAGGACAACGGCATCACCGCCAAGGCGCGCGAGTGCTTTGAACGCCTGGGGGCGCTGCGCCCGAACGATCCGAAGGCGATCAAGGCGCTCAAGGACGCGCAGGCGACGGATACGATGAAGACCGGCCGCTGGACCGAGGCGGGGGGTGAGGTCGGCGGCTATCGCAAGGTCATGAAGAACGCCGAGGAGGCCGTCCGTCTCGAACAGGAGGCCAAGGCGGTCAAGACGGCGGGCGACGTCGAAGCCCTCATCGCCGACCAGCTCCGGAAGATCGAGCGGGAGCCGAACAACATCAACTACCGCCGCGCACTGGCGGACCTGTACACCCGCTCCGAGCAACTCGACGAGGCGCTCGCGGCGCTCCAGGAGGCCGACCGCATCAGCGGCGGCGGGGACCCCCAGATCGACCGTGCGATCAGCAACCTGCGCATCCGGCAGTACGACGCGACGATCGAGTCGCTGCGCGCGGCCGGCGACGAGGACGGGGCGAAAACGGCCGAGGCGGAGAAGGACGCGTTCCTTTTGAACGACGCGGACGAGCGCGTGAAGCGGTATCCGAACGACCTCCAGTTCAAGCACGAACTCGGCGTGCTTTTGTTCGAGCACGGACAGTTTCTCGAGGCGATTCAGCAATTCCAGCAGTCGCAGCGGAATCCGCAGCGGCGCATCCGTTCGCTCTACTATCTGGCGCGCTGCTTCGAGCAGAAGGGGCAGTTCGATATCGCCGCGGAACAGCTGGAAAAGGCGGCCTCCGAGCTGTCGATTCTGGACAACACCAAGAAGGACATCCTCTACGAACTGGGCGTTGTGTACGACCAGATGGGCGAGCGCATGAAGGCCGTCGAACTTTGGAAGCAGATCTACTCGGTCGACATCTCCTACCGCGACGTGGCCGAGCGCATCGAGAAGTCCTACAAGGCGGCGAAGGGCTGAAGTGGACCGCCCGCCCGTGCGCCGGTCGTTCGCCGCACTCGCCGTTGCGGCCGTTGCGACGGCGTGCGGATGCGGCCCCGCCTCCCCGCCCTCCCCCCCGCCTCCCGCCCTGCGTGAACCCGCCGGAGCCCCGGGGCCCGGCGAGTTCAGCGTGGCGACCTACAACCTCGCGCGGTACACGCTGGACGACCGGGACCGGGACGGACAGCGGAACGACCCGAAGCCCGCGGCCGAGCGATCCGCGCAGGCCTCCCTTCTTTGCCGGCTCCGGCCGGACATTCTGGCCGTCCAGGAGATCGGCCCCGGGGTCATCCTGGAGGGATTCCTGCGCGACCTGAGCGCGCATGGGCTCGACTACCCGCACGTGGAACACGTCATCCGGCCCGGCTCGGATGTCGGCCTTGCGATCCTCAGCCGGTTCCCGATCGTCGAGCGGACGCCCCGGCTGGAGGACATCTACCGGATCGGCGAGACGAATCTGCCCGTGCTCAGGGGATTCGCCGACGTGGTGATCGAGCCCGCGCCGGGGTACCGTCTCCGCCTGATCACCGCCCACCTGAAGGCGAAGGTTTTCCACCCGCTTGGCCAGACCGAGATGCGGCGCAACGAGGCCCGACTGCTCGCAAACCATGTACGCAAGGCGCTGCGGGGCAACCCGGCGATGAACCTTCTCGTCGTCGGCGACCTGAACGACTCGCCCGACTCCGCCCCGCTGAACGAGATTCTCGGCAACGGGTCGACGCGGCTTGTCGACCTGCGGCCCGAGGATGCCGTCGGCGACGTATGGACCCACCAGGGCCGCGGCGTCGACATCTACAGCCGCATCGACTACATGCTGGCCAGCCCGGGGCTGGTGGCGGAGTTCGTGCGGAACCGGTCGCGCGCCGTCCGGGATCCCGCCGTGGCCGAGGCTTCGGATCACCGCCCGCTCCTCGCGGTCTTCGCTGCCCGGGACACCGCGGCACCGACAGGCGCCGCCGAAGGGAGGAAGCCATGACGCCACGCGCCCGCATCCGGGCCGCGGTTTTCGATTTCGACGGCACGCTGTTCGACGCCACCGGGGCGATCGTCCACTCATTCAACGCGGCCCTGATCCGGCACGGACGCCCCGCCCTGCCTCGCGATGCCATCCTGCCGTGGATCGGCCGGCCGCTCTACGAGGTCTTCCCGGGGCTCGAGCCGGACGCGACCGGCGCGCGACTGGACACGTACATCGAGGCCTATCGCGAGGCATTCTGGCCGGTTGCCATCAGCCACACGCGGCCCCTGCCGGGCCTCATGGAGTGCCTCACGGCACTCCGCAACGCGGGGATTCGACTGGCGATCGCCACGCACCGCTCGGGACGCGGGGCCGTGCAGATTCTTGAAGGGTTCGGCTGCCGCGACATGTTCGAGGTCATCGTCGCCCTGGAGCACATCGAGAACCCGAAGCCGCATCCCGAGCCGGTCCTCAAGGCGCTGGCCCAACTGGACACCGCGCCCGCCGAGGCTGCGATGGTGGGCGACACACCGGATGACGTGGGAGCGGGCCGGGCCGCGGGCGCCCTTGCGGTCGGCATCACCACCGGAGCCCACTCGCGCGAGACGCTGCTGGCCGCAGGGGCCGATGCCGTCGTCGATGCTCTGGGAGAACTGCCGGCGCTTCTCGGCGGCTGCCAGCCAACGCGGATCGAAGATCGAACCTAATCTCCGCGAGACGAAATGATGTCGTCAACCGTATTGGATTTTCCGTCGGGTCCAAGCGACCGCAACTCGCACGTGTCGTCTTTGTACTTCTGGTAATGAATCGGCTGGCTCCATGGATCGAGAATCGCGATGTACTTCGGGCCTGACGGCATCGTATTGGTCTGCCACGACATGCGGTTGGTGAGATCCGGAACGAATGACGCCATATGGCTGAAGACAGCCCCCACCATGATGTTCGTGGGATACCGTGTGAACGCCGCCGCGTAACGATCCAGCGCGGTCTGGATCATGGCCATCTGGGTCTTGCACCGGGCCTTGTCCGCCGCCTTTCCGGCATACATCGCACCGGCCATTACAATGCCGACAAGAACAACAATGATGCCGATGACGGCCAGCAGCTCGATCAAGGTAAACGCCTGCCGGGACCTATTCCTGCGCCTGCTCATCGTGCACCTGCCTTCCGGCGCGCCGCTCGCGCCTCTCTCGTTCAACTATCGCCCCGCCTCCGCGGGAAGTAAAGCGCCACACGGTCCGGTCTCATACCGCGGGTCCGTTCGCCCCTGCGACGGCCGTATCGTCCGGCCCGGGCTGCGTCCGCCAGCGTCGGTGGATCCAGATCCACTGACCGGGATGGGCCCGAACCCAATCCTCGGTGATGCGGGAGTAGGTCTGCGTCGCCGTCCGGATGCTCTCCGGCTTGAGATCCGGCGGGGGCGGAATCGGCGTCATGATGCGGATCGCATGCCGGCCACCGGGGAGCCGCTCCATGAAGATGGGGATGACCGAGGCTCCGGACTGGCCGGAGAGAAAGGCCAGCCCCGGAGTGGTGCAGGCGGGGCGGCCGAAGAAGTCGACGAAGATTCCCTCGCTTCGCGTCATGTTCTGGTCGATCACGAACCCCAGCGTCTCGTTGCGGCGGAGCGTGCGGAGACAGTCGCGGTAGGACCCGTGCGCCGGCAACACGCGCAGGGCGAAGCGCTCGCGCACGATCCGGCCGAACGCCTCGAACGATGGGCTCCGCGCCGTCTTGCTGATGATCGTCAACGGGAATCCGAGAAAACGGGTGGACCGGCACAGCAGGTCCCAATTGCCCGCGTGGGATGCCAGGACAAGGGCGCCGCGGCCCTTGGCCATCTCTGCCTCGATGATCCCCCGCCCGTGCACCTCGACGCGCTCGTTCAGATACCCCGGCAACCCGTCGGGCGTGATCCAGAACGACTCCATCGCGTTCATGCCGAAGCTCGCATACATCTCGTCGAGCGCGCATGAGACCTGCCCGGCCGTCAGCCCGGGGAGACTCCGCCGGATGGCCTCGGCCGATTCCGCGCGCCGGTACCGGATAACCCGGCCCAGGATCCACCCGATGCCCCGGCCGACCGCCAGCGCCCGGTCAAGGCTCAGACGGGAGACGGCGCCCGCAAAAGCAAGAAGCACCCGGGCGCCCATCGGAACAGGCGGCGGAGAAGAGGATTGCGCCCCGGACGCCATGTCAGCCGGCGGACGCCCCGGCCGGCTGCAGGAAGACGAGGTGGTCGCCCTCGACCCGCACTTCGACGGCATCGCCGCCGGATCCACCGCGCAGGATATGCTCCGCCAGCGGATCCTCGAGATAACGCTGAACCGAGCGGCGCATCGGCCGCGCGCCAAACTGCGGGTCGTGGCCCTTGGCGATCAGGAAATCGCGGGCTTCCGGCGACAGGCGGATCTCGATCTTCTTCGCCGCCAGCCGCAGCCGGACCTTCTCGGTCTCGAGATCGAGGATGCGGATGAGGTCCTCCCTCGCCAGCGGACGGAACACGATGATGTCGTCGATGCGGTTGATCAGTTCCGGCTTGAAGACCTTGCGCGACTCCTCGATCATCCGGCCCTTGAGCGCGGCATAATCCGCGGCCTCGTCGCTCCCCGCAAAGCCGAGCCCGGCGCCCTTGCGCAGGAATTCGGCGCCCAGATTCGACGTCATGATGATGATGGTGTTCTTGAACGAGACCGTGCGTCCGAGCCCGTCCGTCAGCTTCCCCTCCTCGAGGATCTGAAGCATCATGTGCATGACGTCCGGATGCGCCTTCTCGACCTCGTCGAACAGCACGATCGAGTACGGGCGGCGGCGGACCTTCTCCGTGAGCTGGCCGCCCTCCTCGTACCCGACGTAGCCCGGGGGCGAGCCGACGAGGCGCGAGGAGCTGAACTTCTCCATGTACTCCGACATGTCGATCTGGATCAGCGCGTCGGAATCGTTAAACATGAATTCGGCCAGCGCCTTCGCGAGGAGCGTCTTGCCGACGCCCGTGGGGCCGAGGAAGGCAAACGATCCGATCGGACGGCGGGGGTCCTTGAGATCCGCCCGCGAACGGCGCAGCGCCTTCGAGATCGCGGCCAAGGCCTCGGTCTGACCGATGACGCGCTTCTCAAGCTCCTCCTCCATGCGCAGGAGGCGGGCCATGTCCTGCTCCTCCATGCGCGTGACCGGAATGCCGGTCCACTTGGCTATCACGGAGAGGATGTCATCCGTGTCGACCGGCACCACGGTGCCGTCACGGCTCTTGCGCCAGTCCTCGATGCGGCGATCGAGCGATTCTCGCGACTGGCGTTCCTCGTCGCGCAGCTTCGCGGCCGCCTCGAAGTCCTGCTTCGCAATGGCCGCCTCCTTGCTTCGACGGACCTCCTCGATCCGGGCCTCGATCTCCTTGAGATCCGACGGGCGCGTCATTGTCCGGATGCGGGCCCGGGCGCCGGCCTCGTCGATGACGTCGATCGCCTTGTCCGGAAGGAACCGGTCGCTCAGGTATCGGGACGACAGTTCGGCGGCGAGGCGCAGGGCGTCGTCGCTGAACGTGGCGTGGTGATGCTGCTCGTAGCGCGAGCGGAGACCCTTGAGAATGAGGACCGTTTCCTCGACCGTAGGCTCCCGCACGGTGACCGTCTGGAAGCGGCGTTCCAACGCGGCGTCCTTCTCCACGAACTTGCGGTACTCCGCCAGCGTGGTCGCGCCGACGCACTGCAGTTCGCCGCGCGACAGGGCCGGCTTGATGATGTTCGCCGCATCCATCGCGCCCTCGGCCGAGCCGGCGCCCACGATGGTGTGGAGCTCGTCGATGAAGAGGATGACGTTCTTGACCCGGCGGATCTCGTCCATCACCGCCTTGAGACGCTCTTCGAACTGGCCGCGGTACTTCGTGCCCGCCACCATCAGGGCCAGGTCGAGCGTGACCACCCGCTTATCGCGGAGCAGTTCCGGCACGTCGCCGGATATGATCGACTGCGCCAAGCCCTCGACGATGGCCGTCTTGCCCACACCCGCCTCGCCGATCAGCACGGGATTGTTCTTCGTGCGGCGGCAGAGAATC
>CAYRFK010000049.1:0-24199 GCA_964423465.1 uncultured Verrucomicrobiota bacterium
TCTTCCTCATCATGCACACGATCGGAGATGCGCCCCATAACTTTCTTCGTTCACTTCCGGATTGAAATCGCCGGTCACCCGTGGCACACAACACCCATGAACACATCCACCGGTTCGGACCGTTCCCCCACGCGGCGTGAATTCCTCGGCAGCGCGGCGGCCCTCGCCGCGGCCCTCGCCCTGCCCCGCTCCGCTCCCGCGGCCGGGAAGCCCAACTCCGTCTTCGGCGGCGTGCGCATCGGCTGCATCACCTACAGCTACCGCAGCATGGCCAACACGGCCGACGAGACGCTCAAGGCGCTGCTTGACGGCGGACTGAGCGAGGTCGAACTGATGGGCGGCCCGATCCAGCAGTTTGCGGGCATCCCGGGCGGCGGCGGGAAGAAGGCCAAGGACGCCCCGGCACCGGCGAGGCCGACCGACGCTCAGCGCGAGGAGCAATTGGCGAAGTGCCGCGAACTGCGGAAGATCTACAACGACGCGGGCATCAACATCCACATCCACAAGATGGGCTTCGGATCGTCGTCGGAGGAGGACATCGACTTCAGCTTCCAGGTCGCCAAGGCCCTCGGCTGCGTCGGCGTTTCGCTCGAGCGGAGCGAGGACATGGCCCGGAAGCTCGCGCCGTTCGCCGACAAGCACAAGATCTGGGTCGCCTTCCACAACCACACGAACAACTACCCCGTGATGGACAAGCCCGACCCGATCCTCGAGATCGGCCCCTACATCGGCTTCAACTTCGACATCGGCCACTACGTCGCCGGCAGCAAGGGGCTGTCGCCGATCCCCGTGATCGAGAAATACCACGACCGCATCGTCAGCCTGCACCTGAAGGACCGCACGGCCGACGGCGGCAACCTGCCCTGGGGCCAGGGAACGACGCCGATCAAGGAGGTCCTCCACCTGATCCGCAAGGAGAAGTGGACCTTCCCCTCCGACATCGAGCTGGAATACAAGATTCCGGAAGGCTCGAACGCCGTGGCCGAAGTCGGCAAATGCGTCCAGTTCTGCAAGGAAGCCCTGGCCTGAACCGGCAGGTACTCACCGGCATTCGACCTGCACGCTGGCTTCGGGCATCCCCGGCGCCGACACCACGAGGCGCACCGGACCTGCCGCCCCCGCGCGGCTGCGGAGGACCGCCACCGCCCGTCCGTTGAAGAGCGGATGGCGGTCGTCCGTGAACGAGTCCATGCCCAGCGGGTCGCCGTTGTCGACGCCTGCGAGTGTCGCGGGGCCTTCGACGCGGAACGTCACCCCGGGCGCCGCGAGCGGACAGATCGTCCCCTTCGCATCGACCGCATCGACCTGCACGTAGCACAGGTCGTCGCCGTCCGCACGGATCGTCGGGCGGTCCGCGGCAAGCCGCAGCGCCGCCGGCGCGCCCGCCGTCCGCTGCACCGCCTCACCGATCCGCTTCCCGCCGCGGTACGCCACGGCCTTGAGTTCGCCGGGCTCGTAGGGCACCGCCATCCAGCGCAGGCGATAGGAATCGAGGACCGAGTAGTACGGGGCTTCCTCCACGGCCGCGTCGACCCCCGCATCGCCGGGCGCGCGGATCTCGACGTCGCGAAAGCTGGCCCACGTCTTTTTCGGCGTCGCGGTGATCGTGATCCGTACGAAGCGGGTCTCGACGCCGCGAAGATCGATCGCGCTGCGCCAGCCCTTCGACTTTGCCATCGCGTCGCCGCCCGCCGCGCTCCAGGCCGTGCCGTCGCGCGAGGTCTCGATGCCGAACCGGTAGCCGGCCGCGTCCTTTTCCCAGTCGATCCGCAGCAGGCCCGCCGGCACTGCGCGCCCGAGGTCGACCTGCCACGTCTGCGGCAGCTTCTCATCCGCGGCGCACCAGCGGGTGTCGGGGTTGCCGTCGCACGCCTTGCCCGCGAGGTTCTCCGCCTGCACGTTGCCGCCCGCGTCCTGCTTGATCTCCTCGCTCGACGCCTTCGCGGTCTTTCCGAACGCGAGATTCGCCGCCTTCATCGCCTCCGCACTGCGTTTGGCGCGGCGACCCAGACTGCGTCCGTTCAGGAACAGCTCGGCCTCGTCGCCGCTCGTGTAGACCATCACCGGGACCGGCTGTCCCTCGCGGCCCTCCCAGTTCCAGTGCGGCGCGACGTGCACGGTGGCGGCCTCGTCGTTCCAGAAGGAGCGGTAGAGGAAGAAACGGTCCTTCGGCATGCCGGCGAGGTCGAGGATGCCGAAGTAACTGCTGCGCGCCCGCGCGGGATGCGTCCAGCCCTTGCCGCCGACCGGCGTCGGCTCGCCGAGGTAGTCAAAGCCGGTCCACACGAATTCGCCGGCGACGTAGCGGTCCGTCTTCATGTACTCGAACTCGCGCTCGGGGATGTCGGCCCACGACGCCGCGGTCAGTTCGTAGGCGGTCAGCACGCCGTCATCGCCCCAGTCGGTCTTCGACTTCGCCAGCGGCAGCTTGTAGCCACCACGCGTGCTGAAGGCGGACGCCGACTCGCTGTAGATCACCGGCTTCTCGGGGTAACGCTCCTTCGCCACGCGGTACTTCGCCTGGTAATTCCAGCCCGTCGCGTCGAGTGCGTCGAGGATGTGCTTTCCCTTCCCCGCGCCGACGGGCATGTGGCAGCCGATCGCCGCCGGGCGCGTGTCGTCGTTCGCGCGGAAGAACGCGACCATGCGCGCCACGTGCTCGCCCGCGCGCCCGTCGGCATCGCCAAGGATGTCCGGGATCTCGTTGCCGATGGACCAGATCACGACGCTCGGGTGGTTGCGGTCGCGCCGGACGAAATTCCGCACCTCCCTTTCCGCGTGCTTCTCCACGTACTCCGCCGTGCTGCACGGCACCCCGGCGGTCGTCCCGTACTTGTCGTAAAGCTCGTCCCACACGACGATCCCCATCCGGTCGCAGAGGTCGAGCACCTCGGGCGCAGGCGGGTTGTGGCTCGTGCGCAGCGCATTGACGCCCATGTCGCGCAGGATCTCGAGCTGCCGCTCCGCCGCCCGCGGGAGGAACGCGGCGCCGAGCGGACCCTGGTCGTGGTGCTGGCAGACGCCCTTGAGCTGCACGCGCCGGCCGTTCAGGTGGAAGCCGTCGTTGGCGGTCCATTCGAACGTGCGGATGCCGAACGTCGTCGCGGCCTCGTCGACCGCCGCGCCGGCGCGGTGGACGCGAACGACGGCGCGGTACAGGCACGGCGCGTCGACATCCCACCGCTTCGGATCGGCCACCTCCATCGAAACGTCGCACAGCTCCGTCGCGCCGGCCTTCGCGGACACCGGATCGCGCCGCGTCGCCGCGACCGCCCCGGTCGGATCGAGCAGCGCCGTCTCGACCTCGACCGCCACGTCACCCGCGCCCGCGTTGGCGATCTCGGTGCGCACGCGCACCGTCGCCGCGCGGTCGCCAACCTTCGGCGTCGTGACCCACAGGCCCCACACCGGCACGTGAACCGCATCGACAATGCGCAGCGTGACCTTGCGGTAGATGCCCGCGCCCGGATACCAGCGCGATCCGTGCTCGCGCGTGTCGGCGTGGACGGCGACGACGTTCTCCGCGCCCGGTTTCGCGTGCGCCGTCACGTCGAGCCAGAACGAGTTGTAGCCGTAGGTCCAGCCGCCGGCCTCGGCGCCGTTGACGTGGACCTTCGGGCTCGCCATGACGCCATCGAAGATCAGGATCACGCGCCGGCCCGCCGCGTCCGCCGGCAGCATGAAGCGCTTGCGGTACCAGCCCTCGCCGCGCCATGGCAGCATTCCCGTGTTGCCGTCGAGGGCGGGATCGAAGGGACCGGCGATCGCCCAGTCGTGGGGGACGCGCACCTCGGTCCATGCGGCGTCGTTGAACGCCGGCGCCTCCGCGCCCGCCTGCGCACCGACGGCGAAGCGCCAGCCGCCATTGAAGTCCTGCTCAACCCTCTGCGCCGGCGCCGCCGCCGCAACCGCCAGCACCACCCCCGCCACCCGAATCATCGCGCGCATGTGCTCTCCCCCGTTCGCCGCGCCAGCGTCCCACACAGTGCCCCCGCCCTCCAGCCCAAACCGAGGCCGGAGGGGCGAACACAAAGACGCAAAGATCGCGAAGGTGCGCCCCCCGGTTCGTTGCGCCTGGCGGTCCCACCGGGCTCGTCCCGGTGGGGAGCCACAATCGGGACACGGCATCAGGAGACCGATGGCCACGCGCCCGCGCAGCGAAGCCCCGCACCGCACGTTGACCCAAGGCCCCCGCCGGCCCTGACACACAAGTTCCAACCCTTGGAAACCGGCCTCTCCGACACTTCCAAGGTTCGGAAGACCGCCACTCCCCGTTCGATGTTCGGTGTTCGATGTTGGATGTTCGGCGCTCGGTGTTCAGCGTTCTTCTTCGAGCTTCTTCCCGCTGCGATTCGCGATCTCGACCTTCCAGCCGGCGGGAGTGGCGAGCTTGTAGAGGAGCTTGTCGCCCGCCTTGCGCCACTCGAGGGCGATCGGGCCGTCGGCGGTGGGGACAGAGCCCTTGCAGGACTCGAGTTTCACGTCGGCGAAGCAGACCTCCAGCCTCCGGCCCACCGGGTCGACGCGGCGGAGGCCGAGCACGTCGCGCAGCAGCACGTGCGCGGCGTGGGACGCGAAGCCGTGGTTGCAGCTCGCCTGCGGCGCGTCGTGCTCCCACAGCGTGCCGGTGCGGTCGGCCATGTAGAGCCAGTAGCCGATCGCCTCGTCGAGAATCTGCTGGCTGCGCCCGTCGCGCGAGAGCAGCTCGAAGCGGAGCTGGTTTCCGATGAACGCGTTCGCCGGGTGGATCTCCGGGTGCGCCTTCGTCTCCTTGCGCTGCGGACCGAAGTCGGTCGCGAGCGTCGCCCAGAGCTTCGGATGCGTCTCCGGCGTGGCGACGCCGAAGAAGAACGCGAAGTACTGGCAGACCTCGGTCCGGTTGCGCGTGACCTCGAGCTTGCCGTCCTTGCGGACCGCATTGTCGACGAAGAACTCGCCGTCGAACGACTGTTTCCGGATCGTCTCCCGGATCCGCACCGCCTTCGCCGTGAGCTCCTGCCGGCCGTAGAGCCGCGCCGCGGCGTCGAGCGTGGCGGCGTAGAGCATGCTGGACGGATAGTTCACATCCTGCACAAACTTGTTGGCGGCGGACCACTCCACGAAAACCCACTTCTCGAGCTTCTCCAGGAGCCCGTCGGAGTTCTCGAAGCGCTTGAAGTAGTCGAGCAGCTTCATCACGCGCGGGCGAAGGGCCTCGACGAGTTCGCGGTCGCCGCTGCGCGCGGCGTACTCCTCGAGTTCCACGACAAACCACATGGCCCAGTTCGGGATGAAGTTTCCGTTCATGTGGTCGGCCGGATAGCACATCGGCAGCATGCCGTCGGGCAGCGGGCCGAACGACGAGGCGCGCTGGTAGTTCTCAAGGAACGCCTTCTCTACGGTCGTGTCGCCGCAAAGGTCGAGCGCGACGCGGGCGGTGAAGAAGCTGTCGCACAGCCAGCCGGCGCGCTCGCGCGAGGGGCAGTCCATGAAGACGTCCGTCGCGTTCTGCTGGAAGGTCTGCCGCGCGGCCTCGAAGATGCGGTTGTAGCGGGCGTCGCTCGCCGCAAACGTCGCGCGCGACGCGTGCGGGTTGGCCAGCTCGCGCAGGTAGACGCCGGAGACGTCGCACTCGCCCTGGAGGACGATCAGCTTCAGGTAGCGCAGCGTGTAGGGCTCGAACGACTCCACCTCGTACGTGCCGGGGTCGACCTCGTACAGGATGGCGTTCGCGCAGCCGAGGCGCCGGAAGTTCACGTCGCCGTCGTCCGCGAGGATCTCGTCGAACGTGAAATAGAGCCGTGTCTTCGCCCGCGCCGTGATCCGGGCGCCCACGAAGCCGCTCAGGTTGGTGCCGAAATCGACGATGCGGAATGCCTCGGTGCCGAGGCGGAAGGTCTCGGCCGTCGCGGCCTGCTTCAGATAGTCGACGTTCTTGACCTTCTGCAGCTCCAGCGTCGGGATGATCTCCAGCTCCGCCTCTGGGAACCCGCCAAGATCCGGCCCGACGTTCGTCAGCGAGCGGTCCTTCCAGGGCTTCTTCGGCATCTCGCCGACCGCGACCGTCCCCCACGCCGTGTGGGCGACCGGCCGGACGATCCCGTACTCGGGCACCGGCACGCGGCGCGGCGCCAGCGGCACGGCGGTGAACGTCGCGCAATTCGCCGCCTCCGCGGGCGGGCCGGGCAGACGCCAGATCTCGGTGAAGGGGCGCTGGAAGCTGTAGCGCTGCACCTTCTGCACGCGGTCCCGCCGGATCGACGCCGCAAACCCCTCCGCGCCCGTCGCCGCGAGCACGCGACCGCCGGCGACGATCTCCGCCTGGAGGAACGACGGCTGGTCGAGCAGGTAGTAGCTGCTCGCGTTGTAACCGGCGACCTCGACAACGACCTCGTTCGCCCCAGCCTTCATGTGCGGGCGCAGGTCGAGCTCGTCAACGCGGTAGAAGCCGTGTCCGGCGCGCGCCGGGCCGTGGCCGGCAAAGGCGCCGTTGACGAGCACGCGGTAAAGCGTCGAACCCGTTGCGCGCAGCACGACCGGCCCCGACTCCGGCGGCGTGACCTTCGCGCGGAACGCAACGAAGAGGTTCTTCTCCTTCTCGCGCCCCTCCGGCCAGACCGGCTTCGCCGACTGGAAGGAGGGCGCCGGATCAGCCGCGAGCGCGGCGGTGGCGAGCGAGACGGCGGCCAGACCAAGTAGGATCGTTCTCATCGGCTACCTCTCCTCATTTCTTCTTCCCCGCCTGCTTCTTCTGCGGCTTCCCCACGAGCGGCCAGTCCGGATGCTCGGTGCGGCAGGTCTTCAGCAACTCCGCGGCACGGGCGGCGATCTCCGGCTTCGCGGCGGCGAGGTCCTTCGACTCGGCCGCGTCGGTCGCGAGGTCGTAGAGCTCGATCGCGGCCGACGGACCGTTCTTCACGGCCTTCCAGTCGCCGAAGCGAACCGCCTGCAGCGACGCACCCTCGTGGAGTTCCCAGTAGAAGTGATCGCGCTTCGGCGCGGGGCCGCCCTTGAGGAACGGGACGAGCGAGAGACCGTCCGGTGCAAATCCCTCCGGCAGCTTCGCGCCAGCCAGTTCGGCGGCGGTCGGCAGGTAATCCCAGAACGCCCACGGCTCGTCCGCGACACGGCCCGCGGGGACGACGCCGGGCCACCACGCGAAGGCCGCGTTGCGCAGTCCGCCCTCGTAGAGGCTCCGCTTGAAACCACGCAGCTTGCCGCCCATCGTCTGGTCGAAGAGCCGGCCCACCTCCGACTCCGCCGCGAACGACGATCCGTTGTCGCCGGAGAACATCACGAGCGTGTTCCGGTCGAGGCCGAGTTCCTTGAGAAGGTCGAGCAGCCGCCCGATGTCCGTGTCGAGACGCGTGACCATCGCCGCGTAGTTCTTCTGAAGCGGGGACCACGGTTTGTCGGCATAGATCCCGAGGTCGTCGATTTCGTAGCTCCCGTGCGGGAGCGTGATCGCATAGAAGAGGAAGAAGGGGCGATCCTTCACCGATCGCACCCACGCGAGGGTCTCGTCGGCGATCAGGTTCTGCGCGTAGGTCTTCCCCACCCCCTTGCCGTCGTTGCCGGGCAGCTCGACGCGCCGGTCGTCGTTGTAGAGGAACGGCGGGAAGTAGCTGTGCGCGTGGCGCTGGCAGTTGTAGCCGAAGAAGTGGTCGAACCCGACCTTCAGCGGGCTGCCGGACGTGTCAAACATGCCCATGCCCCACTTGCCGACGCAGGCGGTCGCGTAGCCCGCGCCCTTGAGGACCTGCGCGACGGTAACGGTGCCCGGCGGCAGCGGCTTCTGGCCCTCGGGCTGGATCTCGCGGTTCGCGCGGATCGGGCAGTGGCCGGTGTGCAGGCCGGTCATGAGCGACGACCGCGACGGCGCGCAGACGCTGGTGCCGCAATAGGCCTGCAGGAAGCGCGTGCCCTCCTTCGCGATCCGGTCGAGCCGCGGCGTTCGGATGAGCTTCTGGCCATAGCATCCGACATCGCCCATCGCGAGATCGTCGGACAGGATGAAGATCAGGTTCGGCTTGCCGGGCTCCGCAGCGCTTGCCGCCGCGGCCGCCAGCACAGCCGCACCCGCCATCGCACCCAGAATCCTCTTCATCCCGTTCCTCCCGGCCGCTCCTTCGCACGATGCCGCACGTCGAGCAGCAGTCCCACCAGCATCCCGAACACCATTCCGATCGAAATTCCCCACGGCCCCAGCCCCGTCGGCAACCCGAAGGCGACGCCCGCGAGTGAGCCGAAGCAGATCCCCATCGCCATTCGCGATCCCGGCCGCGCGCGGCGGTCGAGCCTCGGACCCGGCTGGTTGGAGTTCGCCATGGCGTTGCGCATCCTACAACGTCCCGGCCGGAGGATGAACGAACAAAAGCACGTGCCGTGAGGAGCGGGCACATCTCCTAGTTTGGACCGCTACGGGGATCGCTCAACCGGCCGGGCCAGCGGCCCGGCCCTACCCGCCGTGCCCGTGAGATCCGTGGTAGGGCCGGGCCGCCGGCCCGGCCGAACGGGGAGCCACGCAGGCAGCTCCGTAATCGTCGCGCAGGATCCGATGCGCCTGTGAGGAGCGGTCCGTGGCGCCCGGCGGTCTTGCGCCGCCGGAGCCGGGTCACTCCGCCTTCACGCTCACATTCCGCACCGCACCCTTGAGCGGAAACGGGGGCTCGTAGTCACCGACGGCGGATTTCTCGTCCTCGCCGACGGAAAGGCCGTCTATCGGCTGCTCCGGAATCAGGCCCGCAGCACGGCCGGGGGCGGCGGCGCGGCCGTTGATCGAAAGGCTCATCGCGCCGTCTTTCGCCAGTCGCGCCTCGATCGCCAGCTTCCCGGCGGGCGTCTTGTCGGCGGTGATGGCCTTCGCCTCGCCGTTGACGCGGACCGTGAAGACCAGTTTGCCGCCTTGAAAGTGCAGCGCATAGCCGTGCCGGTTGCCGCCGTGCGCGAGGATGACGCCGTCGCCCGACTGCGGCTCGACCTCACACGTGATCGTCAGCGCCTTGCCGGCGATCTTTGGCGAGACCACGTCCGCCGGCTTGGCCGCCCGACCCTTCGGCGCCGCATGCGCCCGCGCACCGCACCGCTTCGCCCACGCGTCCCACGTCGCGGCCATGCGCACCACGCGGTCCGGCTGCTCAGCGGCGAGATCGTGCATCTCGACCTGGTCGCGCGCCATGTCGTAGAGCTCCCACGGCCGGCCCTCGACGGCGACGAGCTTCCAGTCGCCCTCGCGGATCGAGCGGTGGCCCTCGTGCTCCATACAGACCGCCCGCTGAGGCGCCGCGCCGCCGCGCAGGACGGGCAGCAGGCTGACGCCCTCGGGCGACAGCATCGCGACGCCGTCGCGCTCCTTCGGAAACGGCACGCCTGCCGCATCGAGCAGCGTCGGCAGGAGGTCGGTGATGTGGCCCGGCGCCGTCACGAGCCGGCCCTTCTCACCGCCGAGGCCCGCGGGCCAGTGGACGATGCATGGCGTGCGGATGCCGCCCTCGTGGCCGTAGTGCTTGTAGAGCCGCCACGGCGTGTTGCACGCATTGGCCCAGCCGCTGCCGTAGGAGACGTAGCTCTCGGGCGCGCCGACCATCTTCAGGGCCGCGCCGGTGTGGAGGACGTTGTCCGGCCCGGACTTCCCGTCGAACCCCCACGGATCCCATTCGGCACACGCCCCGTTGTCGCTGAGGAAGACGACGAGCGTGTTCTCGAACTGGCCGGTCGCCTTGAGATGCGCCACGACGCGCGCGATGCACTGGTCCATGCGGTCAACCATCGCGGCGAAGACCGCCATGCGGCGCGCGAGGTCGGCGCGGCGGTCGGCCGGGATCGTGTCCCACGCCGGGTTGTCCTTGTCCGCCCAGCCGGTCTTCGCGTTGGCCCAGTTCGACGGCACGACGCTGCGCGGCGTCAGCTCAAGGTCGCGCGGCACGAGGCCGAGTTCCTTCTGGCGCGCGAGGCGCCGCTCGCGGACGCGGTCCCAGCCGTCGGCGTAGAGCGTCTCGTACTTCGCGATCTCCTCCTCCGGGGCGTGCAGCGGAAAGTGCGGCGCGTTGAAGGCGAGGTAGAGGAACCACGGCGCGTTGCGCGCGCGGCCCTGGTCGAGGAAGTTGACGGCGTAGTCGCCGAAGACGTCGGTCGAGTAGAACCGCCCGGGTGCGTAATCGCGTTTCGCGCGGCCGGCAGGCAGGCGGCTGTAGTGCGGCTGTTCCTCCCAGCACGTGTTGAAGCCGCCGACCATGCCGTAGAACTCCTCGAAGCCGCAGTCGACCGGCGTGCGCTTCGCGCCGAGGTGCCACTTGCCGGTCATGAAGCGGCCGTAACCCGCCGGCCGCAGCGCCTCGGCGATGGTCGCGGTGTGCGGCTGCAGGGTTCCCGACATCAGCGGGAAGCCGGCCTGGTGCGGGTGGAGGCCGGTGAGGATCGAGGCGCGCGACGGACAGCAGCGCGACGAGTTGTAGAACTGCGTGAAGCGCACCCCGTCCGCCGCGAGCGCGTCGAGCGCCGGCGTGCGGATCTCGCCGCCGTAGCAGCCAAGGTCGCTCCAGCCGAGGTCGTCGGCCAGGATCAGCAGCAGGTTCGGCCGCTCCGCGGCCGCGGCGGCGGTGAGCAGCACCGCCCAAGCCAGGAGGCTACTTCTTGCCCCGGCCCTCATCGCACGGCGGCCATCTGATAGGAGAACTCGCTCACGTCGGTCTGGAACTTCGCGTGCTCGATCGTCAGACTGACCACGCGACCCTTGTCATCCAGTTCGACGAGGACGTTCTTGTTGAGATCCCGGGTCTCGACGATCGGTCTGTCGCTGAAACTGAGCAGCAGCGTGTCTGTTTCTTCGAAGTACTTGACCTTCATGGCGCCTCTATACCCCATGACCCGGCCGCGGTCGATAACCTCACGGTCGACTGGACAGGGGACGCATCGCCGCCGGCGGGATGCCACGGGAATCTGCCGTTCGGCCGGGCCGGCGGCCCGGCCCTACCATCGGTCCCATGGAAACGACGGGGAGGGCCGGGCCGCTGGCCCGGCCGAACGGGGATCCCATGCGAAGCAACTCCATCGCCGCACATGAACCCGGGATACCCGTCACGCCCCGCCGACCGCCCCCGGCGGCGGGAAGGCGCGGGTGGCGTCGTCGAGGACCAGCACCCAGTCGAGCTGCTCGCCCGCATCGGGCGGCGTGAAGGTCCGCTCGCCCTGGTTCGGATACTCGCCGGCCTTCTCCGCGGCGCCGGTGCGCGGGTTGAACCACCAGGCGCGGACCGTGCCGCCGGAGACCTTGTCCATCCGCACTCCAAACGGGCGCCCGCACGGCGCATAGACCATCGCGTAGGCGCCGTCGGATGCGCGCGTCGCGACGAACCGCTTGAGCCCCGCGCCGGGGATGAGGTTCGGCACGGCGGAAGGGACGAGGACCGAGTCATCGGGGACTCGCGTGAAGAAGGGCCGCGACTCCATCAGCCGCCGTGCATGCTGCATCTGGCGGGCGCCCGGTTCAAGGATCGCCTCGGTCCACGGCAGGATCGGATTGTTCTTCGGCTCGCGCTTCGTCGTCCACATCTGCCACACCGAGTGATGACCGTAGGTATGGCCGCACGCGCCGCTGAAGAGGTCCCAGTAGATAGGCCGGCGCACATCGGCGGCAATCGAGATGCCGTGATCCGACGCCTTGAACGCGATCGGATGCCCCTCGTAGACCGGCTCGCCGTCGATGACCGGTTTCGGAGACGCCAGCTTGTAGTCGGCCAGCGTCTTCTCGTAGGTCGGATTGAACGTCGCCCCGTGGCCGTTCTGCCGCATGTGGAAGTCCAGCCATGCGGCATCGTGGAACCACTCGGCAGAGCCGTGCCCGCCCATCGGATGGAACGTCCGCAGGTGCCGGCCGCCGTCGCCCTCTGCAAGACCCTCCGCCATCGCGGTGACGATGGCGCGGTGGCGGTCGCTCTCGACCGGCCGGTCGCCGCCGAGGATCCAGACGATCGCCGCGTCGCGGTAGCGGCGGCCGAGCCACGCACCGTAGACACGCGCGTTCTCCGGCGTGAAGATCTCGGGCCCCTGCCCCCATTTCTTGTTCCACTTGTCTCCCCAGGTCGGCAGGAAGCCGACGACGAGTCCGCGGTCGTTCGCCGCCTTCACGATGAAGTCGACGTGGTCCCAATAGTCGTTCGCGGGACCATCCTTCACGTCCGGCCGCGCCGGGTCGTCCCCGACGAGCGGCGTGTGACCGTAGGCGTTCGGCGCGCGCAGCCCGTCGAACTCCGCCAGCGCCACCGCCTGGATCGCGGTGAAGCCCTGCGACGCACGAACGTCGAGGTAGCGCACCGCATCCTCGCGGTCGAGCCGGTGGAACAGCTCCCACGCCGTGTCCGCCAGCCAGAAGAACGGCTTCCCGTCCGCCGTCTGCAGGAACCGCCGGTTCTCGCTGACCTTGATCCCCCGCGGCGCCTCCGCCGCCATCGCCCCCGCCGTCGCGCAGACCGCCGCCGCCGCAAGCATCCACCCGTGGAGTCTCATCTTCATCCCCCCAGCATGCCCCCACCGCCCCGCGGATGCCAGTCCGCAACGCCTACCGCCGGACCGGCAGGGCGTCCGTGACGGGGAGGGTGCCGCGGAGGAGGAGGCCGGCCTGGCCGGCGAGCCATAGGTAGTGGTCCGCGGGGACGTCGCCGCAGCTCACGAAGGCGCTGGCACCGACGGGCGGGTTGGCGGAGCACTTGAAGATCGCAGTGCCCTCGTCGAGTTCGTCGAACATCGCCACGTAGAGGCCGCGCGCGCCGGCCCGCTGCGCCGCGACGGCCTGGGACCAGAGGAACGCACCGCCGCGCCGCGGGATCTGGTCGAGCGCCGCCGTCTCGCCGCGACCCTTCTGCAGGTTCTGCCAGCTGAAGCCGGGGAACGCGACGGGCAGGTAGGTCAGCCCGGCCTCGCGGCACCAGGCGAGGTCGTCGGCCCAGTGTTTCTGGACGGTCTTCGCGACCTGCGCCGGATCGCGGTAGCGACCGACGGACCATGGCGAGACGACATCGGCGCTGCGGATCAGCGCATGCCACCCGGGATCGGGCAGCGCGTCGCGGTTGAGCGTCCGCCAGTTGAACGGCACGCCGAGCATCACCGCACAGCGCCCGCCGGCGTCGGACTTCAGGAACGCGACCAGCTTCCGCCAGTCGTCGAGCGACGGCCGGTTCTTGTCGTCGGCAAAGCCCGCGCCCCACACCGCGACGAGCGGGCGGCCGCGGTGGCGCATGCCGCCGGGCGCGGTCGTGATGCCACGCTCGCGGATCAGCGCGGTCCAGTCGTCGATCACGCGGTCGATCCGGCCCGGCGCCAGGCCGGACAGGTCATACATCACCGCCCACTTCCGCCCGTGCGCCACGGCGCCGGCCCGGCAATGGTCGAGGACCATGTTGAGCGATCCGATACGCTTCGAGCCGGTGGCGGACGCGAAGCGCTGCACGAACGCGCCGTCGATGCCGTACTCCTTCATCCACCGGAAATGGCGGTCCACCGTCTTCCGGTTATGCGAGCTGAACACGTTCGCGACCGAGCCGTCCGCGTGGCGGAACTCGGTCGGGACCCGCTCGTCCGCATCGAGCTCCGACACGTCGGGCCACAGGTCGATGCTGCAGGAGCCGGGCTTGAAGCCCCCGCGGGACGGGTAATGGACCCACCCCTCGTTCGCGCCATCATCTGGCGTGCGGAACCAGCCCTGGTAGCCGCACATCACGGCGCCGTCGAGGTCGGACTCCGCCGCCGGTGCAGCAGCCGCGCAGACCGCCAAAGCCGCCCCGGCGGCGGAAGCACGAAATCCCCAGCGCGAAGCACGAAACAAACACGAAATACGAAATCCCAAAGCTTCAAACAGGCCAGATCGTTTGGGGCTTCGTGCTTCCGGATTGGGATTTCTTTCGTGCTTCGGAATTCCGGTTTCGTGCTGCCTCATCTCGCGCTCTCCCACCGCCACGCCGGCTTGGCATCGCGCGACAGCGGCAGCCCTTGCAACTCGGCGCGCAGCAGTTCGACGGGGATCGGGCCGGCGCGGAGGAGGGCGTCGTTGAAGTCGATTTCCTTCATCCGCCCGCGGCCGGTCATCTCGGAGCGGAGGGCGAGAAGCTGGAGGCTGCCGATCGTGTAGCTGACCGGCTGCAACGCACCCATCGGACCGATGAAGCGCCGCACCTCGCTTGTGGCGCCGTACTTCTCGTGGCCGACGCGGTCGACGAGGAACGTCACCATCTCGTCGGGCTTCATCTGTCCAAGCTGGAACTTCAGCGCAACGACCACGCGCGCGGCGCGGTGGAGGCGCCAGAAGAGCATGCCGATCCGCTCCTCCGGCGTCCGCGCCCAGCCGAGGTCCCACAGACGGCGCTCGCAATAGAGCGCCCATCCCTCGATGAAGAACGGCGTCGAGAACGCGCGGCGGTGTTCTCTGTGACGGCCGGCCTGGAAAATCTGCAGGTGGTGGCCGGGAATCAGCTCGTGCGGAGTGGTCAGCCGCGTGGCGTGGCGGTTGTTTCCGCGCATCACCATGAGCTTGTCCTCCTGCTTCATGTCCTCGCGGGCGAAGGCAACGAGCATCTCCTGCGACGAGTAGGCCGCGTAGGGCACCGTGCGCATCGCCTCGGGCGAGAGCATCGTCATGCGCCACGTCTCCTCGCACAGCGGCGGGACCGAGACGAACGCCTTCTTCTTCGTGAACTCAATCGCCTCGCGGCCGATCGCGGCGACGAGAACATCCTGCTGCCCCGGCGGCACGTGGTCGGCCTTCACCTTCGCCAGGGCGGCCTTCCAGTCGTCGCCGCATTTCAACGCCTTTGCCTCGGCCTTGAGAGCGGCCTCCGCGAGGGCCATCTC
Organism: uncultured Verrucomicrobiota bacterium; assembly: GCA_964423465.1. Taxonomy (GTDB): domain Bacteria; phylum Verrucomicrobiota; class Kiritimatiellia; order PWTM01; family PWTM01; genus VGWF01. The sequence goes on from CAYRFK010000049.1 coordinate 14,821, forward strand.
GCGCTCGCCGAGGGAAATCAACTCCTCCGCCGACTGCGGCAGGAACTCGAAGCGGAGCGCGTCGGCCAGCGCGGCCGTGCCGAGCGGTTCGCCGACCAGCGGGTCCTCGTCCTTCCCCTTCTGGCCCGCGACCTCCTCCTTCAGGAGCTTGGCGAACTCGTCGAGTTCCTTCCCGGCCTCCTCGTACGGCGTCTTCATCCACCACGTGAAGTCGGGCTGGTAGCCGGACTGCGCCTCGTACCAGCGCTTCAGCACGCCGCGCACGTCCGCCACGACGCCGGCGGCGCGCAACGCGGGCGCGGGCTCGACGGCGATCGGCGGAGTCTCGTTCGTCGAGGCCGCGTCGCCGACCGGCTTCGCGTCCTTGTCCGCGGGCGCGGCCGGCTTGGCTTCCGCGGGCTTCCCACCCTTGGCCTTCAGCCCGGCGGCGACGCCGTCGCGGAGCTTCTTCACATCCTTCGCCATCGCGCTCAGGTGCGAGGCGGCGGCGGGACCATCGACGGGTTCCGCGCGCCATCGTGCGAGTTCGAGATCGAAGACCGTCTCACGGAACGGAACGAGGGGGTCGATCGCCTTCAGCCTTGCCCGCTCGAGCGCAAGACCGGCGAGCGACTGTTCGCAGTCGTTGCGCAAGAGCACGAAGTCGACGCGCCCCGTCGCATCCAGCGCGTCGAAGTCGACCGCGACGAGCCGCTGGAGCCAGTCCGCATGGAACCGTTCCATCCGGTCCATGCGCGCCGCCATCCAGCGGGAGTTGTAGAACGAGACCAGGCTCTCGGCGTCGGCCTGGTACTCGCGCACCAGCGGCGCCAGCGGCGACTCCGCGCGCGCGGCAACCCCGATCGACATGCCGACGACCAGCGAAAGGAGGAAACGATGCCCATTCATGCGGCGCAGTCTACGGCCCCACCCTGCCGATCTCAACCCGGAGAAATTCGCAATCAAACGGCGCGTGCTCTGACCCGAGAATTGGGGAACCTCATGCGGTGTGGAACTGCAGGAAGGAGAGTTCCACCGGGTCGCCCGCCTTGAGACGCCTTGAAACTCCACCCCGTTGACCCGGCCGCCCTTGTCGCAGCCCGGAACAACCCCGGGCCGGCGGCGCCTTTGCTTTCGGTGGCGGAGACCGCTACGATGCAGGCCCATGGCATCGGACGGCATGTCGGAAACCGGCGGGAGCGGGCTCTCGCGGGCGGCGCGGGGCGCATTGTTCGTCCTGGCCGCGACGATTCCGTTCTCCATCGCCCTCGCCCAGGCCGCAGCCGGCGTCGCGCTCGCGTTGTGGGTGGCCGATTCGATCCGGCGGCGGCAGTCTTCGTGGCGACGGAATCCTTTTATGGTTCCGTTCCTTCTGTTCGCTGCCATCGCAACATTCAGCGCTTTCGATGGATTCCGCCCCGAGGTTTCGATCCCGAAGCTCCACCGCCTGATGTGGTTCCTGCTCGCCTTTGCGATTCCCGACCTGGCCGCCCGGGGCGGGGATCGCGTGGAGCTTGTCCGCCGGATGGTGCTGGGGCTGATCGCGGGCGGATGCGTTGCCACGGGGCTGCATGTCTTCGACATCGGCCGGGCCATGCTGCGGATCCCGGAGGGCGTGGGCGCCGGGTTCTGGCTGTACCACCAAGGCAGCATGCGGACCCCGCAATTCCATATGACGGCATTGCTCCTCCTCCTGGCCGGCGCGGGCGACGGGTGGCTGGGACTGCGGCCGCGCATGGCGGCGGCCGCGCTCGCGCTCAACGTCGCTGGGCTGGTCCTGCACTTCAAGCGCGGCGTCTGGGGGGCGTTCGCGGGCGCGACGGTACTGATGGGATTCGCCGGGGCGAGGATTCGGGGCAGGACCGCGGCCATCGCGCTGGCTTCCGTCGCGATCCTCTGCTGCCTGCCGCAGGTGCGGCAGAGGCTGATCGACGCCCCACGCGACTTCGTCGTCGGCGGCGGGCGCTGGGAACTGTGGACCCAGGCCACCCCGAAGTTGATGAAGCTCGCGCCCCGGGGGCTCGGCTTTGGCGCCATGAGGAATGAGGACCTGCGGCACCTCGTCCAGCCGCTGGAATCCAAGATCAACCATCTCCACAACAACGCACTCCAGATGCTTGTCGAACTCGGCTGGTTCGGCCTCGTGGCGTGGTCCGGCTGGATGGTCGTCCTTCTCGCCGTCCCCGCCGTCGCCCTCCGGCGCTTCCGGACCGCGGGCGGGCACGGGGCGTCCCTCGCGAGGGGCATTCTGGCTGCAACCGCCGGCCTGTTGATGAATGGCGTGGTCGAGTATAACTTCGGGGCCGGGGCGATCCTGGTCCTGTTCGCCCTTCTGATGGGTATGGCCGTGGCCCTCCGGGACGCAGCCGGCATCGGAGAAACGTCAAGAACGGAGATCCAGAAGCCATGAGCATGTTCCACGTCAACCGCCGCCAGTTTCTCGCCCGTGCCTCCGCCGCCGCGGCCGCCGCCTGCATGGCGCCGGCCCTCGTGTCCGCCGCAGCCGCCAAACGCTCGGCGACCGACATCATGACTCTCGGCAGGACCGGCCTGAAGCTAAGCCGCCTCGGCATGGGCACCGGCAGCAACAGTGGGAACGTCCAACTCGGCCTCGGGCAGGAGACCTTCAATAAGCTGGTCCGCTACGCCTTCGACCACGGCATCACCTACTTCGACTGCGCCAAGGGCTACAAGACCACGCCCTGGATCGGTGACGCCATCGCCCCCCTGCCCCGCGGGAAGGTGTTCCTGCTCACCAAGATCGGCGGCAACCCGGAGAAGCCGGGCGAGGTCATCGACGAGTTGCTGAAAACCTACAAGACCGACTACATCGACTGCCTGCTCGTCCACTGCATGGTCAAGGACTCGTGGACCTCCGACCAGAAGCGCCTGATGGATGCGATCGACGAGGCGAAGTCGAAGAAGAAGGTCCTCGCGAGCGGCGTCTCCTGCCATGCCCTGCCCGCCCTGCGCGTCGCCGCCGCGTCGGACTGGGTCGATGTGAACCTCGTCCGCATCAACCCGCAGGCGAAACATGTCGACGGCGAAACGCCCAAGTGGGACGCCTCCGGCGCGACGATCGACCCCGTCATGGAGCAGGTCCGCATCATGGACCGCAACGGCCACGGGATCATCGGCATGAAGATCATCGGCAACGGCGATTTCACCGCGGCCGATGACCGCGAGAAATCCATCCGCTTCGCCATGGCCCAGCCCGAGGTCGACGCCGTCACCATCGGCTTCAAGAGCGAGGCGGAGATCGACGAGGCCATCGACCGCATGAACCGCGCCCTCGCCGCCGGCTGAGAACAGACCGCAGGCGCCCCGCGGCGGGACGCGCCGACGCAAGGAGAACGACCGATGAACGCACCCCGGATCGGGTTCGCAGCGGTGGTCGCGCTGACCCTCGCCGCCGGCGGCGCACGCGCCGCCGGGACGAACGACCCCGCCCCCGCCGCGGCCCCGCTGAACTTCTCGCCCGGCACCGAATACGCCGACACCGCCCGTATGTTCCAGGGCATCCCCGGCATCGAGCAGGCGAAGAACGGCCGCCTCTGGGCCACGTGGTACGGCGGCGGCGTCACCGAGGACCAGCACAACTACATCCTGCTCGTCACGAGCGGCGACGATGGCGCGACGTGGAGCACGCTCAAGCTCGTGATCGATCCCGATCGCGACGGCCCCTGTCGCGCGTTCGACCCCTGCCTCTGGCATGACCCGCAGGGCCGACTGTGGCTCTTCTGGGCTCAGCGGGGCGTCCATCACCCCCACATCACCGCGCAGACCTGGGCGATCGTCACGGACGATGCGACGGTCGAGTCGCCGAAGTGGTCCGCCCCGCGCCCCGTCCACCAAGGCATCATGATGAACAAGCCGACCGTCACCTCGGCCGGCGCGTGGATGCTGCCGATGGCGACGTGGTTCGAGGAGGGAAGCTGCCTCGTCGTTGCCTCGGCCGACCGCGGGGCCACCTTCCGCATTGTCGGGCGCGTCAACGTCCCGAAACGGGAGGACCGCAATTGCGACGAACCGATGATCGTGGAACGCAAGGACGGTTCCCTGTGGCTCCTCGTCCGCACACGATACGGCATCGGCGGCGCGACCTCGAAGGATGGCGGCGCGTCGTGGACCCCGGCCGCGGAAACCGGCATCCCACACACCGTCTCCCGGTTCTTCATCCGCCGCCTCGCCTCCGGCCGGCTGCTGCTCGTGCGCCACAACGGCCCCGGGCCGAAGATGGGGCGCTCGCACCTGACCGCGTTCCTGTCGGACGACGACGGGGCGACGTGGAAGGGCGGACTGCTGCTCGACGAGCGGCCGGGCGTCTCCTACCCCGACGGCGTGCAGGCGGCGGACGGAACCCTCCGGGTCATCTACGACTTCAACCGCACGACGGACAAGCAAGTCTTCATGGCCCGGTTCACGGAGGACGACGTGCTCAAGGAGAGCATCGTCTCGCCGGCCGGCGCGCTGCGAATCCAGGTCAACCAAGCCACCGCCGTCAACCCCAATGCGAAAAAGCCCCCGGCCCCGGGCCCTCGCGATGCCAACGCGGACGGCGTCCCGCCGGCCTCCGGCCCTGCCGCAGGCCTCGATGTCCAAGGCGGCGAAGTTGATACTCTCGTCCCCGGCGCGCGGCTCTTCCTGGACCGCGCGTACGCCGTTGCCGAGGTCCCTCCAGCCCTGCGTGGCGCGACGTTCGTCCGCGGCAACATCTCAGGCGTTGGCGCCGTCTGCAGCCGGCCCGGCACCGTCCTCGTCGCCACGCCGACGGCCGTCCGCAACAGCGACAGCCTGATCGAGGATCTCGCGAAGCGCGGCTTCCGCAAGGTCGCCCTCCCCGAGTTCATGATCTTCAACGGCGAGGCAAACGTTTGCACCCTGATGCAGAAGGAACTCGCGAAGGGCGAGAAACTCGAAATCGGCAAGTGGGGCGTCATCATCCTGCCCGGCAAGGGGGAGTAGGCAGTGTTGACAGTCTTCTCCTCCGCCTCCCTTCGCGTTCTTTGCGCCTTTGTGTTCGTCCGTCAGCACCTTATGAACAGGAGTCATCCATGAACAAGGTCGTCACGTTCGGGGAAATCATGGGCCGGCTGGCGCCGCGGGGGTTCCTGCGCTTCCGCCAATCGATGCCGGGCTCCCTGGACATCACCTTCGCCGGCGCCGAGGCGTCGGTCGCGGCCTCGGTCGCCTACTTCGGCGGCGAGGCGGGCTTCGTCACCGCACTGCCGACGCACGCCATCGGCGATGCCTGCGTCGCGAGCCTCACGGCGATGGGCATCGACACAAGCCGCATCGTGCGCACGAAGAAGGGACGGCTCGGCCTCTACTTCCTCGAGACCGGCGCCAACCAGCGGCCCGGGAATGTGATCTACGACCGCGACGCGTCCTCGGTGTCGATGACGCCCGCCACGGCATATCCGTGGTCCGACATCTTCGCGGGCGCACGCTGGTTCCACGTGTCGGGCATCACGCCGGCGATTTCCGCGACCGCCGCCGAGGCCGCGCTGGCCGCCGCACAAGCCGCGTCCGACGCGGGCGCGACGGTCTCGTGCGACCTCAACTTCCGGCGCAAGCTCTGGAACTGGGATCCGGCCGTCGCGCCGCAGGATCTCGCCCAGCGCACGATGCGGAAGCTGCTGGAGCATGTCGATGTCGTCATCGGCAACGAGGAGGACGCCGGCGAGGTGCTGGGAATCCACGCGAGCGACACGGACGTCCACTCCGGCCGCGTCGCCGTCGACCGCTACCCCGACGTCGCCCGCCAGGTCGCCGCGCAGTTCCCGCGGGTCTCGTTCGTCGCCATCACGCTGCGCGAGAGCATCTCCGCCTCGCACAACAACTGGGGCGCCATGCTCTATGACGCGCGCGCCGGCACGCCCCACTTCGCGCCCTGCGCCGGCGGGCAGTACCGCCCCTATGCGATCACGGACATCGTCGACCGCGTCGGCGCCGGAGACGCTTTCGCCGCGGGCCTCATCTTTGCGCGGACCACGCCGGAACTGACCGACCCGCAGACCGCCGTCTCCTTCGCCACAGCCGCCTCCTGCCTCGCCCACTCCATCTCCGGCGACTTCAACCTCTCCACCCGCACCGAAGTCGAGGCCCTCATGAAAGGCTCCGGCTCGGGCCGTGTGGTGAGGTGACACAGGCTTCCCGGCCCGCGGGGCCTCGCCTTCGCCAAGGCTGAGGCGGGCAGGCGCGGGCCCTCCCGATTTCTGGCATTGGGCGTATCGGGAGGGTCGCCGGCCCCGGCGACCGGACGCTGGATGCCGGGTCGTGCGAACACCCGGGAGGGGCAGCGGCCTCGCTGCCCGATCGCTGGCCCCTCGCTCCAACCCCGGCTTTCGACATCAACCACGCACTGCGGCCCGCGGGGCCGCGGGCCCTCCCGGCCAGAGAAGCGAGGTGCGGATCGCGTCGTCGTAGTCCGGCACGGCGCCGGGCTTCGAGGCGACATAGGCGCCGAGGCGGTTGCCGCGGCGGGCGGCTTCGACCGGATCGCCGGTGCGGAGGTGGTGGGCGAGGAATGCGGCGCTGAAGGCGTCGCCGGCGCCGACCGTGTCGGCCACCGTGACGCGCTCGCCGGGGATGTCGGCGCGGCGGCCGCCGGCGTGGACCGCGCAGCCGTCCGGCCCCTTGGTCACAAGCAGGACCCGCACGCCGAACTCGGCCGCAAGCCGCGCGGCAAGATCGTCCTCGGATATCGCCGCACCGGAGAGCCGCGCGCCGACGAGCGGGGCCTCGTCCGCGTTGATCTTCACGATCGTGCTGCGCGACAGCGACGCGCGGAGGACATCGGGCGGGTAGAAGTCGCGGCGGATGTTGACATCGTAGAAGACCTCGCGCGGACGGACGGCGTCGAGCAGGCGCATCAGCGCGCCCCGCGTGACCTCCCCGCGCTGCTCCAGCGTGCCGAAGCAGACCGCATCCGGCGGATGCGCCGCAAGCGCACCCATCAGCGCGGCGTCCGCCTCGATGAAGTCGTAGGCCGGCTCCTCGGCGAAGGTGTAGGAGGCGACGCCCTGCGCATCGAGATCGACGCGCGCCCAGCCGGTCTCGCGGGCCGGATCGATCTGCACGGGCGAGTCGTCCACGCCGAGCCTGCGCATCTCGCGCCGCGATGCGTCGCCGCGCGCGTCGGCGCCGACGCGTGTCAGGATCGACGACGCGCACCCGAGCTTCGCCAGGTGCGCCGCCACGTTGAAGGGAGCCCCGCCGATGTGCTCCTGTCCGCGGATCAGGTCCCAGAGCACCTCGCCGACCGCCAGGATGCGAGCGTCGTGTTTCATGGGGACACGCTATCCCAGTTCGAACCCGGAGCGGTAGGGTTTGCGGATCAGGGCGTCCGCTTCGGGACAGCCGGCCGCCTTCATCGCGTCGGCATCCCACGTAATCTTCGTTCCGAGTCGGATCGCGAGCACGCCGATCTGCAGCGCCTCGGTGTAGGGGCCGGAGTACCAGAAGCCCGCCTTCGCATCCGCCGGCTTGCCCGCGAGACATGCGTCGACCCACTCGCGCCGGTGGCCGACGCTTCGCGGAATGGTCTTCGCCGGCATCACGAAGTCCTTCATGCGCGCCTCAGGAACAAGGCGCGGCGCGCCCGACCAGCCGCCGCACAGGATCACACCCTTGTCACCGACGAAGTAGATGCCGTTGTCCTCGAGCTTGCGCTCCGCCTCGAGTCCGGGCGGGCGCGGCGGCAGTTTCCCGCCGTCGTACCACGTCACCGTCACCGGCCCGCGCCCGCCCTTCGCGGCGAATCGCCACGTGACGATGCTCCACTCGGGGAACGTGTCGGGGTTGCGCGGCGCGGTCTCGGCCTCGGCGGACTCCGGCGCGCCGAGGTCGAGTGCGTACCATGCTGGATCGGCGTTGTGGACCATCATGTCGCCGAGTGCACCGCAGCCGAAGTCGAGCCAGCCGCGCCATTTCCGCGGGCAGTAGTCGGGGTGGAACGGACGCTCCGCCGCGGGGCCGAGCCACAGGTTCCAGTCGAGCCCCTCAGGGACCGGCGGCGTGTCCGTCGGTCGCCGCCGGCCCTGCGTGTCCCAGAACTTGCCCGGGCGGTCGGACCACACGTGGACCTCCTTCACGGCGCCGATGACGCCCGCGTCGATCCACTCCTTCGTCAATCGCAGCCCCTCGCCGCCATGGCCCTGGTTGCCCATCTGCGTGACAACCTTCGTCTCCGCCGCGACCGCCGCCATCCGCCGTGCCTCCTCGACCGTGTGGGCCATCGGCTTCTCGACGTAGACGTGGAGGCCCCGCTTCATCGCCGCGATCGAGATCGGCGCGTGCCAGTGGTCCGGCGTGCCGATCATGACCGCGTCGAGCCCCTTCTCCTTCTCCAGCATCTCGCGGTAGTCCGTGTAGAACGGCCGGCCCGGATGGTTCTTCTCCATCTTCGCGGCGTGGGTCTTCTGGACGTCGCAGAACGCCGCAATGTGGACGTTCGGGAAGCCGAACAGCTCTCGCGTGACGCCGCCCCCCTGTCCGCCGATGCCAATGCACCCGATGGCGAGCTTCTCCGAGGGAGCCGGCTGGTCCGGCGCGCCCAGCACGCGGCGGGGCAGGAAGGTGAACGCGAACGAGGCCCCTGCGCCCGTGGCGAGGAACCGGCGGCGGGTCGCGGCTTTGATCTTCATGCCCCTACCGTCGCGATTTGCCGCCCGCAGCGCAAGCCCGGATCACGGCGCGGGCGTGCGGATGCGGATCCTGCGGTAGCCGGCCTCGTCGTTGTGGTCGGTGAGCATGATGTGGCCTTCGATCTTCGTGCCGAAGTCGGGGTGCTTGGCGAACTTGCTCTGCGCGATCGCGGCCTTGACCGGCTCGCTGCCGAGTTCGTACGTGAGGACCTTCGCGCCGTTGAGCCAGTGCTCGACGTGCGCACCCTTGATGACGATGCGCGACGTGTTCCACTCGCCCGCGGGCTTGAGCGGCTTGCCGTCGGCGGGCGGGAGGACGTCGTAGAACGAGGCCGTCAGGCTTTTCGCGCCGAGTTTCGCCCATTTCTCGGTCTTGTCATCGATCATCTGGTACTCGTGGCCGGGCGCGGAGGGACGCGCCTCGGTGACGAGGTACTTCACGCCGTTGTTGGCGCCGGGCGCGACGCGCCACTCCCATTCGAGTTCAAAGTCGCCGTACTTCTTCTCGGTGACGATGTCGCCGCCCTTCACGCCGGCGAGCTTCCGGAGGACGCCGTCCTCGACCTTCCACCCCTCGCCGATCGGCTTCGTGCCGCCGTACGCGCGCCAGCCGGCGAGCGACTTTCCGTCGAAAAGATCCGTCCATCCGTCGCCCGCCGCGCACGCCGCCTGCGCGCAGATCGCCATCGCCACCACCGCCATCGCCATCCGGTTCATTCGCGAATCCTCCCGCGCCGTTCCGCGGCGCCGAT
>CAYRFK010000050.1:0-24166 GCA_964423465.1 uncultured Verrucomicrobiota bacterium
AACGATTCGCCCGCGTAGCGTCCTCAACTTGGGATCCAACTGAATCGTTCCGGCTCAGAGCACCGGCGAAAGCAGCGCGCAGGCGTTCTCGGTGAAGCGGCGCATCGCCGACCGGGATCGCCATGCCGCGGGATCGATTTCGACACCGTGGGCGAATTCGTCAAGGACCGCGCCCTTGAGCCGGCCGAGGAACGCGCCGTCGAACACCAGGAGATTCGTCTCGTAGTTGAGCCGCAGGCTGCGGGAGTCCAGGTTGGATGATCCGACCAGGGCGGCCTCGTCGTCGATGATCAGCGCCTTGGCGTGCATGAACGGCGGGCGGCGCTCCACGATGCGCACGCCGGCATCGAGAAGCGTCTCGTAGAATGACCGGCCGGCCCATCCGGCGTAAACATGGTTGTTCTCGCAGGGAAGGAGAATCTTCACCTCGACGCCCCGCAGGGCCGCGGCGCGGAACGCGCGGATGATGTCCGCCGTGGGCACGAAGTACGGCGTGACCGCGAGAATCTGCCGGCGCGCCGCGACCAGCAGGCTGAAGATCACGTCCGGCAGCGTCTCGGCCTCGAGCGCCGGTTCCCCGTTGACGACGCGGACGCAGCCGTCGCCGGCGCGCGGACAACCGGGGAAGAAGTCGCGCTCCCTCAGCGCATCGACCGGCTCGCCGGTCATGAAGTGCCAGTCGCTGAGGAATGAGAACTGCAACTCCTGCACGGCGGGGCCGTCGAGTCGGAAGTGAAAATCACGGTGCGCGGGCGCGCCGCGACGCGACACATTGATCTCCGCCAGGTTGATCCCGCCCGTGAAGGCCGTCGTGCCGTCCACGACGAGGATCTTCCGATGGTTGCGCAGGTTGAGCTGAAACTGGCGGCGCAGGGGCATCGCCTGCGTCCACCCGGCCATCCGGAACGCCGGCGCGACGCGGCGGTAACGGCGGAGGAAGCCCGCGAGCACGGCAGGCGTGGACCCGAAGCGGTCGAACAGGACCCGGACCTCGACCCCTTCGCGCGCGCGCGCAGCCAGCAGATCGAGGAACTCCCGCCCCGTGGCGTCGTTGGAGAGGATGAACGTCTGCAGGTTGATGTGCCGGCGGGCGCTCCGGATGGCCTCGATCATGGGCGGGTAGGCCTCGTCCCCGGTGACCAGCACCTCGATCCGGTTGCCGCCGAGAAGGGGAAAATCCGTCAGCAACGGATCGATCGACCGGTTCAGTGCACGACCCCATTCCATCGGGGGCTCGACCACCCCCCCGTCGCGAAGGCCCCGCCAGTAGTCCATCGGCAGCGACGGATCAGCCCGCGAGCGCTCCTGCTCCCGGAACGCATGGTGGGCGCTGACCCGGAGCGCCGTCTTCGCGGCGATGCGATCAATGCCGAGAACCACATAGAGGAGCAGGCCGGCGACCGGGAAGGACCAGATCACGAGCAGCCACAGCAGCGCGGAACTGGCCTCGCGCTTGATGCGGATCGCATGGAGCGACGCCATTGTGCAGGCCGCGAAGTAGGACGCGGTGGCGGCCGAGATCAGAAGACCCTGCGTCATGCGACGACCCGCCGGAACAGCCTCATGCGCGCCCGCCGGCCATGTCGGCGAGCACGCGGCGCGCGGCATCCGCCGGATCCGCGGCCTCGAGGATCGGCCGCCCCACGACCAGGTGCGTCGCACCGTCCCGGACCGCGCCGGCGGGCGTGGCGATGCGCTTCTGGTCCCCGACCGCGTCCGTCGGCAGCCGGATGCCCGGCGTCACCAGCAGCGGCCCGTCTCCGAACCGCGCGCGCATCGCGGCGGCCTCCTGCGGCGAGCACACAATGCCATCCGCGCCCGCGGCCAGCGCCAGTTCGGCCAGCGCCAGCACCTGTTCGGCGGGCGTGCGGCCGACGCCGATCGAGGTGAGATCGGAGGCATCGAGGCTGGTGAGGACGGTGACCGCCAGCAGCTTTGGAGCCGTGGGGCCGGCACCGCGCGCGGCCTCGGCGGCGGCCGAGATCATCGCCCGGCCTCCGGCGGCGTGAAGCGTCACGAGCCCGACACCGTGGCGCGCGGCAGCGCTGACGGCACGCTCGACGGTCCGCGGAATGTCGTGGAGTTTGAGGTCGAGGAAGATGTGCCGCCCGCGCGCAGCCAGCGGTTCGAGTGCCTTCGGCCCCTCCGCCGCGAAGAGTTCCAGGCCCACCTTGTACCAGCGGACCTCCGGGGGAAGGCGGTCGACGATTCCGCCGATCGATGACGAATCGGGAACGTCCAGCGCCACGATCAATTCGGCTGTCTTCATGGTTTCACATAGCCCCATTGCACGAGTCTCTGCGCCGCGTGCTTTGCCTCGCCGCCCTGCCCCGCCGCCTGAAGGTACTGCGCGTATCGCTCCGCGGCCTCGGGCTTCCGTCCCATGGCCTCGAGCGAAAGCCCGTCGAGAAACACCGTCGACGGATTTCCCGGAAGCCGTTGTGCGTACTCGGAGAAGCGCTGATGCGCGACATCAGCGCGGCCCGCCGAGAGCGCCGCGAATCCCTCCGCGTGCAACGCCTGCGGCTCGCCGGGATTCGCCTGCCGCGCGCGGCCCGCAAAGGCCTGCGCCTCGCCGGCCCGGTTCTGTTTCACGAGGCAGGCGGACATCTTGAGCAACGCCTCGTAGTCGGCCGGCGTCTTCTTCAGCGCCGCCGCGTAGAAGGCCTCGGCCTCCTTTGGTTTCTTCGACCCCATCGCCGCGTCGCCCTTCTGGACCGCCGCGATCGTATCGGCCAGCGCGCGGACGGGCGCGATGGAGTCCATGTAACGCTCGCGCTGGACCGGGAAGCCGGCCCCGCCGGCGTGGGTCGTCCGTGCCCGCTCCACCGCGGTGGCGTGGCGCTCGGAACTCATCGGATGCGTGGCGAACATCATCTCCAGCGCGCCGGGCTTGCTCTTCTCCTGCCGCAGCAGCACATCCATCAGCCCCACCATGCCCTGCGGGTTGTAGCCGGCCTTCGTCATGTACTCCATACCGAGCGAGTCGGCCTGGCGCTCGTCGGCGCGGCTGTACCGGGCGAGCAGAGCCCCCGCGCCGATACCGCCGAGCCCCGCGACGACCGCGGCGGTGTCCTTGTGGTCCGTCTGCTCCAGCGCGATGGCGGCCCCCGCCACAATCAACTGGGCGAGCATGCCGGTGGTCATGCGCTGCGCGGTATGGCGGGCGCACACATGTCCGACCTCGTGTCCCAGAAGCCCCGCCAGTTGCGACTCATCGCCAAGTTCCAGCAGGATCCCGCGTGTCGTGGCGATGCTACCGCCGGGAAACGCGTAGGCGTTGATGTAGGAGGCGTTGACGGCGCGGAAGGAGTACGGCATGGCCGGGCGGTGGCTGACGCCGGTGAGGGCGTTTCCGACGGACTCGACGTAGCGGTTCACGGCCGGGTTCTGCAGGGCCCCGTAGTCCGCCGAGAACTGGTGCGGCGCGTTGTCGCGGTCGATCTTGATCTCCTGATCCTGCGAGACCAGGGAGAACTGCGAGGATCCCGTGACCGGATTCGTCACGCAGCCCGCGATCACCGCCGCGGTCGACCCGCCGGCCAGGGCAAGGAAATCGCGCCGGCGCATGAATCGGGCCGGATCTGTAACGGGACACACACTCATGACGATCTGCTCCGTGCGCCTGCCTTCCGAGGCCATCCTACCGGAAGGAACCCGCAACGCCAAGTCCGCGGGACCGACGGATCCTACTGCGCGGGCGGGGCGTTGGTCGGGAAGAGGAGGCGGAGGCGCTGAGTGGGGCGTTCGGGGCGGTAGACGGACCACTGGTCCCAGGTCTGCTTCCCGTCCTCGCGGTCCTCGATCAACTGCGTCCGCTCGATCGCCAGCCCGCCGAGCGGCGGCGTGGCCTTCGCGGCCTCGGGATCGAGCGTGCGCGAGGCGGTCACGGCGTGGACGGCCAGCGACAATTCCTGGGCGTCGGCGGAACGCGCCTCCTCGCGGAGGACCAGCATGAGTCCCGCCGCGATCGCGCCGCAGAGCATCACGGCGACCAGGAGGGCGATGAGCACCTCGATGAGCGTGAAGCCTTCCACGCCCCGTCTCCTCTGCATGGCGGCTTTGGATTTCATTGTTTCATCGTCCACACCCTGCGCGACCCCGCCGAACTCCTACAACTCCGACGACGACACGTCCGCGGCATCCTTGTCGCCGCCGGGCTCGCCGCCCGCCCCGTAGCTGATGATCTCGAACGGAAGCCCCTCGCGTCCCGGCACCAGGTAGACGTAGTCGCTGCCCCACGGATCACGCGGGAGGCGGCGGCTGGCCAGGTAGCCGTCGTCCGGATAGGTCTCCGGCACGGGTGGAACGGACGGCTTGCGCACCAGCGCCTCCAGCCCCTGCTCCATCGTGGGGATCCGGCCGTGCTCGATCTGGAAATGGGCCACGGCATTCCGCAGTTCCATGATCTGGATCTTCGCCGTATCAACGCGGGCCTTGCGCTGCTTCTGGAGCACGTTGACCGTGACCACGGTCACAAGGCCCATGATGATGGCCATCACGACGAGGATCTCGATCAGGGTGAAGCCGCCGGTGCGCCGGCGGCGCACCAATCCCGACCGGACAGGATGTTTCATGCCGTCTCCGTCTTTCCACGGGGCTTGCGTGCTCGCGGGGCGGCGGGTTCCGCGTCATCGGAATCCCCATCGTCCCCGCCCGCACCGCCCGTTGTTTCAAGCCGCTCCGCGAGATCCTCAAGCTTGGCGATGTAGTACGCCACGTTCTCGTCCCGCCGTTCCGGGTTCCAGTCCACCACCCGGCGGGCAGCCGCATGCACCGCCACGCTCTTCCGCTCACCGGTCACATAGTACGAGATCGTATCGCCGGCACGATAGGGCCGCCCTGAGGCCAGGGCCAGTTCGTAGGCTGCATTCCGTCCGCGCCCGCCGGCTTTCTGCTTCGCCGCGTAGGTTTCGGGGGCGTCCTGCAGCCGCTCGGTCCTGGCCAGGCGCCGCACGGGCCACTCACGATTGAGGATGGCGCGACGGAACTCCGCCGTCAACGCCGGGATCTCCGCCTCGCGGCCGCGCAGCTTCCGCTCGAGGAACCCGCAGATGTAGTCGCGCAGGAACGGCTCGAGTCCGCGCGAACGAAGCGCGGCACCGGTGACGAGGATCTCCCCGCTGCGGGTGAGGAGGGCGTAGTTCTTCCGGCGGTAGCTGAACATCGCCTCGTAGATCTCGTCGAACTCGAGTTCGATGCCGTCGGGCAGCGTGGCCCGGACCCCGGCGCGGAACGCCTCGATGCGGTCCTCCCCGCCCGGAGGCGGCACGAAGTAGATGCCGTCGGTATCGATCTCCACGGGGCGCCCGCCGCCGGCTCGGATCGCGTCCACCATGCCGGAGAGCACCTCGCGGCCGCGTGCGGTGACCCGCTCCGCCGCATCGAAGTCGTTGAACCGGGCCATCGCGAACCCGAGGTAGCCGTAGAAGGAGTTGATGAGGATCTTGAAGGTGCTCTGCAGCGCCTCTTCGTTCGCCCGTTCGGCGTCGCCAGCCGCCGCTCGCATGCGGTCCTTTGCGGCGAAGCGGAACGTCCGCAGGTGGTCGAGCAGGCCGAGGAAGACGCCGAGCCGGTCGGAGGCAGGGCCGATCCGCTCGGCCAGCATCAACGAGGGATACAGCGACCGCACGTCGCAGTGATGGACGCCGGGAATGACGCCGGTCTCGAAGAGGTCCGTCCGCCCGCCCTCGAACGGCCGCCCGGCGCCGGGGCGCGGAACGGACGCGTTGGCGGCAAGGTACTCGCGAAGCATCAGCGCGTCGATCTTCGCGGCGGTGCCCCGGAGGGCCGCATTCTGAAGGCTCATCGGCACGATACGGGCCTGGGCCGCATAGACGGGGGCAAGACGGCCGGCGAGGGCCGCTGTCTCGCGGACGTCGTCGGCGAGATAGCGCATGACGCGGTCCGGATCGGACTCGAACACCCGGCCGATGTCCGCGCCGTCGATCGTCTCCCGGCCCTCCGGCGAGAATCCGAAGTGGCGCGCGACCTCCTTGAGGCCGAACCCGGGAAGTGAGCGATGGCCGATATCATAGATCTGCACAAGGAAGTACGTATCGAGGATCGCGCGGCCAAAGATGTCGGCGCGCGGATAGTTGACGGTCCGGTCGGCGGCGGTGAAGCGGCCCGACCGCACCTTCATGGCCGAGCCGTCGCGGCCGAGGGCGAGCGGTACGCGGTGGCGCCGGGCGCGGCGTGCGATAAAGTCGAGGTCGAACGAGAAGAGGTTGTGGCCCTCGATCACATCGGGGTCGCGCTCGCGCACGAGGTCGACGAAGCGCTGCAGCATGGCGGCCTCGTCCAGCGCACGGCCGTCGAGGATCGCGCTCCAGCCGGTGCTGTCGGCGAGACCGATGGCGAGGATGCGGTCGTCCTCCCGGTCGGGATTCGAGAACTCAAACCCCTCCGCGGTGCGCGTTTCGATGTCGAGTTGCAGCCGGCGGACATCGCCGAACGACAGCCCGTGAAAGAGCGTGCGGCCGGTGTCCATGAGCCATTGCTGGACCGGGTCCTGGATGGCGAAATACGGTGCGCCGGGATCGCCCGCGCCTGCCCCGGTCGTCCGGCGTAGCCACGCCAGAGCCTGTTCGAACGCCTTCCAGGACGGGAACCGGGCCAGCGCGCGAAACGCCCCCTCGCCTGTCAGCGGCGCGATCTCGTGCGCGACGGGACAGGTCGAAAGCGTGCCCGCGGAGCCGATCCAGAGAAACGGACGGAACGCCTCGGCCCCGCGGGTGACGGAGCCGCCGTCGCGATGAAAGAAAACGACGGTGTCGCCCGTCTCGGACGACACATGCTCCACCGCGACAAGTCCGGGCAGCGGATGGCGGCCGAATACGAGGGATGGATCGGTCGGGCTCATCGCCACGCGCAGGCGGGCCGTCAGCCGCCCATTTCGGCCGTCAACTGCGGCATGGCCAGCAGCCATATCTGGAACCATGCGGCGATGTCGTCGTCGCGATCCTCATACCCCGGCTCGTGACGGATGCCGACGCCCCAGCCGATACAGTCCATCTTGTGGCGCAGGAAATACGAGTGTTCCTCAAGCCGGCTTCCCAGCATGTCGTAGCGCGCGTACGCGCCGACCGTCCACTTCGCCCGGGGGAAGAACTGAAACTGCGCGGCGATCAGGTCCCGCTGGTCCGGCTGGAAGATGTAGTTGGCGCTCATTTGGAACAAATCGTTCCGAGGCGTGAGCGACACCTGTCCGTCGAAGAGCGTCAGCCCCTCGCCGTAGAGATCGAACTGCGAGTTGAAGTCGAACCGGAACACCTCCGACGGCCAGATGCGCGTATTGAAATACAACGGTCCCAGTTCGTCCTCATCGTCGTCACGCTCGATCTTGAACTTCGTTCCGATGTCGGCGTTGACGAGATCATGCACGGACCACCCCTCGGCCGAGGCCATCTCTCGCAGCACCGCCTGGTCCATCCCCTCCGCATTCCTGGCGAGGGGGTCGCCGGCGGCATCCTGGGAATGGTCGACGAACAGCATGGACTTCCGCCGCGTCTGGAATTTGTGGCGGAATCCGAACTGCACGGTGTGCTCGCCCTCGATCCGGTCGATCGAATCGAACTGGGGCAGGTTCTCGGGCAGAAGATCCGCATCGGGGATGTAGGTATGACGGGCGTACGGCTCGACCACGTGCCGCAGGCCGCGGCCCCAGATCGTCTCGCCCTCGCGCAGCACCTTGTAGGCCTTGTAGGAGGTCTCGAACCCAAGTTCGATCAGGCTGCGCAGGTCGGCGCCGAGTTCCTCCTGCGTCGTCGCCACATCCTGGCCGACCGACGACACGCCGTTCGAGTCGACGGAGGTGACCGTGTTGGTCACCGAGACCGGCGGACCGTAGGTCGTCGAGTAGTAGGTCCCGCGCCAGCCCGCCCGCGGGGTCAGCGCGAGGAAGCCGAAGAACCGCTTGGGCAGATACAGCATGTGCTGCGTGTCGATGCGCGCGGCATCGTACTCCTCGTCCTCCCCGCCCTCCGGGAAGACCCGCCGCAGGCCGGAGGCCGCGGTCTGGCTCTCGTAGTACAGGGGACTCTCGCCCAGCCGCAACGCCGGGACGGTCAGCGTCGCCTCCGGCAGCCGGTCGACATTGTCGTAGAAATCGTTGAGGCGCGCGTTCGCGAGAAGCGAGAAGATGTAGCTGTCGCCGCGGTGCGTCCACGACGCCCGGTTTTCCGGCTGCACGCGTTCACGGTTGTCGCGGCGGAAGAAATCCTCCTGGACAAAGGGATCGCTGAGATAGGTGCCGTCGGCGAAGAGCGCATCCCTCTCGCTCACGCTGGCCTGATGCCGCAGGCGGAGCCGGTATCGCTGTTCGTCGGTGAGCGTGTCCTTCCGCTCCTCCTCCTGCTGCTCGTCCTTGTAGATGCGGTTGTCGCTGATGAAGAAGCCCTCGATGTTGCCCTTGTAGGTGCTCTCTTTGTCCTCCCACATCACGTTTTGACCGAGGCCGACGCCGCGCTCCGAGTAGAGGTTGAGGGAGGTCTCGCCCTTGACGGTTCCGTCGTCGTCGAACCAGTAGTGATAGGTCGACAGCAGGAAGCCGCCCAGCCGGGAGCTGTAGCCCGGGATCAACGCCCATCCGCCACCCGCGCCGCCGGCGATGTTGCGCCGGTAGTAGGGCGTCCAGAACACGGGCACCGGCCCGAGATACGTGGTGACGTTCCTCATCGTCAGGTACTTCTGGTCCGTCAGGGTCGCGCTCGAAGCCTGGATCTCGAATTCGCGGGAGTCCCCTTCGCAGGTCGTCAGAACCACGTCCTGCAGCTCGATCTGGTCCTTGGAGACCATCTTGAAACCGCCCCCGTGCAGGTAGTAGGGATCCTGGTAGAGCAGGAACTTTCCGAAATCCCCGGCTCCCGTCTTGAAGTTGTAGGTCAGTTCCTTGCCCTTCCAGACCGTGCCGTCCCACCGGACAAACACCACGTTGTCCCGCGCGATGACCTCGTCGGTCTTGCGGTTCACCTCGACGTAGCCGGCGGTGATGATCTGGCGGCCCTGCTTGATGTAGACGCTGCCTTTGGCCGTAAGAATGCTGCCTGCATCGCGGCTGCCCAGTTCGGCCGCGCGGATGTCGTACGGAAGCCCCGCATCCGGATTGCCGCCGCCGATATCGAGCATGCCCCCGCGGGCGGCCGCGATCGACGCCAGCAACCCGAAAACAACGGACCGGAAACCGCAACACGCCATGGCAACGCCCTTTCGCTTCGACCAATGCCGGCCCGCACGCTATCACACGCCCCCGGCGCGTCCAAGCGTTTCCGCCGGAAAGAGAGCGCCGCCGGTCGGGCCCGAAACTTCTTGTCGCCCGGCGCCCGTCCGCGGAGAATCCGACGCCATGACAACGCCCCAACGCAACGCCCGATCCGAACTGGCCTCCGTCGCCGGGGATCTTTCGCGCTGGATCGAGTTTGAGAAGGCCGAGGGGCTGAAGAGCGTCGATGTGAGCCGCGACGAGGCCGCGCAACTGGCCTCCGCGCCGCCGGCCCGCCGCGCGTCCGCCGCATCCCGGCGCCCGGCCCCCGTACGGGCGGCCGCCGTCGAGGCGACCGCATCCCCGTCCGCCCCGGCCGGGGACACGTCACTGGAAGGCATCGCGCAGCGTATTGCCGCCTGCACCCTCTGCCCCCTGCACCGCACGCGCAACCGGACCGTGCCCGGGCAGGGACATCCGGCGCCCGAGTTGATGTTCGTCGGCGAGGGGCCGGGGGCGGACGAGGACCGGCAGGGGCTCGCGTTCATCGGCCGCGCCGGGCAGCTCCTGACGCGGCTGATCCTCCGCATGGGCTGCACGCGGGAGGATGTCTTCATCGCGAACATCGTGAAATGCAGGCCCACCGAGGATTTCGCCATGCGGAAGGACCGTCCGCCGACCGAGGAGGAAATGCGCACCTGCATCCCCTATCTGGAACGGCAGATCGCCCTGTTGCGGCCGAAGGTCATCGTCTGCCTCGGCGCCACGGCCGTTTTCGGCCTGCTCGGACTCAAGGGGATCTCCCGTCTCCGCGGCCAGTGGCAGGAGTACCGGGGCGTGCCGGTCATGCCCACCTTCCTCCCCTCCTACCTGCTGCGCGGCGGCGGAGACGAGAAGGCCCGCTACTGGGAGGTCTGGGAGGATATGTCCAAGGTGCTGGCGCGCCTCGGGCGCCCGGTGCCCGAAACGCGAAAGCCCGCGGCAGGGTGACCCATCCACCCGCCGCGGGCTCTCCGCGAGCCGTCGGAATCAGTTCCCGCCGCCACGACTGCCGCGATCGCCGCCGCGGTCACCTCCACGGCCGCCCATCATGAACATGCCGCGCCCATCGCCCTGCGTCGCCATGTCGAGAAACCGCAACATGCTGAAATCCTGCTTGCGGTAGGCCTCGATCTGTTCCTTGCTCAACGTCTGGGCCAGCGAAGCCTCGTACTGGGCCTTGAACTCGGCCGCCTGCCGGCGCATGGCCTCCATATCCGGGGGCTGTCCCGACTGGCGCCGCTGTTCCATCGCCGCATCCATCTCCTGGCGGAGCGCGTTGTTGGTGGCGCGCATCTGCTCCTTCTGCGCCTCGTTCAGCTTCAGGTCCGTCGCCAGCTGCGTCCACCGCTGCTCATCGCGCTGCGCCCTCTCCTGGTCGTGCTTGACGCGCTCCTGCTCACGGCGGGCCTCGTCGGCCGCCTTCTTCTGCGCCTCGTACGCGACCATGGCGTCGGCCACGCTCTCGCGGAAGATCCGGTCGATCTCGGCCTTCTCGCCGATCTTCGCCTCCACCCGCGCCTGGACCGTTGTTGAGATCATGCCGTCGAGTTCCGTACGGAACATGTCCTGCACGACCGCCTTGAGGTTGGTCGTCCGCTCGGCCTGCATCGTCGCCATCTCGCCGCGCAGATCATCGACCGCCCGCTGGACCTTCGCGACCTGCGCGCGAAGCTCCTCCCGTGCCGCGAACGCCTCCGGCGATTCGCCGCCGCCGCATCCGGCGAATATGAAGGAAGCCGCCGCCGCCGCGCCCAGCCCCGCAACCCGCATCGTGTTCATCGTCCGTTCTCCCGTGCCATGGTTCCCGCCAACCCGCGACCTTCCGCCACAGCCTTCAACAACGCCGAAGCCGCCGCCCGCGGATCCGGGGCGGCCATCACGGCAGAGACCACGGCCACACCGTCGGCCCCCGCCCGGATCACATCCGCCGCATTGCCCGCATGGATGCCGCCGATCGCAACCAGCGGCAGCCGTACCGCGTCCCGGATCCGCCGCAGACCGTCCAATCCGGTCGCCGCGGGCGCATCGGCCTTGGTGGGCGTGGCAAATACCGGACTGACGCCCAGGTAGTCGGCCCCCGCCCGCTCCGCCGCCACCGCCTCGTCCACCGTGCTCACCGAGACCCCGAGGAGCATCCCGTCGCCCACCAGCCGCCGTACGGCTTCGCAGGGCAGATCCGCCTGCCCCACATGCACGCCGTCGGCCCCGCAGGCGAGGGCAATGTCGAGCCGGTCGTTGACGATCACCGGACGTCCGAGGGGACGCGCCACCCGGACCAGGGCCGCCACTTCATCGTAGAACGCGCGGGAGGCCAGGTTCTTTTCGCGAATCTGGACGACCCCGGCGCCGCCCTCGAGGGCCGAGGCCACCACCGCCACAAGCGGCCGCGACCCTGCGAGAACGCGGTCGGTGACCACGTACACGGAGTAGTCGGGATTCCGCTTCATGCGCAGGTGTCCGAACGGACCCGGCTTTGCGAGCGGACCGTGACCGCGGAAATCTCGTCCAACGCATCCAGCAGTTTCACCTGGAAGGTCCCCGGGCGGGGCGCCCCGGCGGACGCCATCTCCCCCGCGATACCGAAAACAATCAGCGCCGCGACCGCGGCAGCCAGCCGGTCGGGCTCGACGGCACAGAATGCGCCGGTGACGGCGGTCGCGGCACAGCCCGTGCCCGTGATCCGCGCCATCAGGGGATGCCCGTTGGCGACACGAACCCCGGTCCGTCCGTCGGTCACAAAATCCTCCGCCCCCGTCACGGCAACCACGGCGCCCCAGGTTCGCGCCAGTTCGGCCGCCGTCGCGCGGGCCTGGTCGACCGTGTGGGATGCGTCCACGCCCTTCCCGCCTCCGCCGGCCGCGCCCAGCGCCAGGATCTCCGACGCGTTGCCGCGGATGACCGACGGGGCAACCTCGCGAAGGATCCGGACGGAGGTTTCCGTGCGCAGACGCGTGGCCCCCGCACCGACGGGATCGAATACCACGGGCACGCCCGCGGCCTTCGCGGCACGGCCGGCGCGGACCATCGCCTCGATCCACGGCCCCGAGAGGGTGCCGATATTGATCACCAAGGCGCCGGCGATCGAGGCCAGTTCCTCGACTTCCTCGACCGCATGCGCCATCACCGGCGAGGCGCCAAGAGACAGCAGGGCATTGGCCGTCGAGTTCATGACGACGTAGTTCGTGATGTTGTGCACGAGGGGGCGGACGGTACGGACTCGGTCCAGCGCACCCGCCGCGGCCACGGTCCATGGATCGGCATTCATGACGGTTTGCTCCCGCCGCCCGCCGGCGGCATTACTCCGCGCCGGACGCCAGGGCCTTCGCCCGACCGACGCCCTCGCGCATCATGTAGTGAAAACTGTGGCGCATGCGGACGAAGACGCGTCCGCCGTTCACGAGGCGGATGACGTAGGGGGCGTGATCGAACCCGGGGCGTCCCATGAACATCGGATGGGGCCAGTACCAGCAACGGCCAAGCCGGAAAAGGTCCCGGAGATCCTCGCCGCTCCGCTGCCGGATATAGACGATCCGGTCCAGCCGGACGCGTGCGATAGGAATCAACCGGAACAGCCGCAGCGAAAGCGTATCCAACGTCAGCGAATGCGCAAAGACGAACCCTTCCCATACGGTTCGGAAACGGCGCTCCGATGATTTCGATTCCATAGCGGGACAGTATGGAACATCCCGGCCCGATTGGAAAGCATCAGCGCGCGTCCGGCTCCGCAGGAGTGCCGTTCCCGGTCTTGCCGGCCCCCCGCGATTTCGTACCGCCCCACGGATCCACGGTCCGGAGGGGCTTGTGAATGGACCGCATCTGGTGGGTGAGCCGGAGGATGTGCCCTGCCGAGAAGAAGACGAACATGACGATCATGAGGATGAAACCCACCGGCCGGGCCCGGCCGTCCGACGGCGAAAACCACACCAGCGCCACCCCCGAAGCCCCAGCGGCATAGGCGGTCATCCGAAGCCAGAATTCGATGCGATTCATGCTCCGTGGGTACCAGAAGCCGGGGACGGGGGCAATACGGGAGATGCGGCGGGATGACGCCGAATGTCCGCGGTTTACAGAAGGACGGGCTTCGCCTATGATCGGCCGGGGTCGGAAGACCCTATCGAATATGCAAGTCAGCTTCCGTTGTCCCAGTTGCCAGTGCAAGATGGCGATCGATGCCGCTGCAGCCGGGGAAGCGGTGACGTGCCCCCAGTGCAGGGCCAAGGTCACTGTTCCCCAGGCGCGCCTCGGCCCCGGCGTCACGCTCGGCGGCTTCAAGATCGAGCGGCTCGTCGGCGCGGGCGGCATGGGCGAGGTGTATCTGGCCCGGCAGCTCTCGATGGACCGGCCGGTCGCCATAAAAATCTTGGCCGCGCACGCGCGCAGCCGCGAGGACAAGGAGCGCTTCATCCAGGAAGTGCGCACGCTGGCGCGCCTGGAACACCCCAACATCGTCACGGCTCACGAGGCCGGCGAGGACGGCGGGCACCTCTATCTCGCGATGGGCTACGTCAACGGCGAGGCCCTTGACCGACGGCTCGCCTCGCAGGGGCGCGTTCCGGAGCGCGAGGCCCTCAAGATCGTCCGCAAGGTCGGCAAGGCCCTCGAATACGCATGGTCGGAGCACCGGCTGCTGCACCGCGACGTCAAACCGGGCAATATCCTCATCGACGCGCACGGCGAGCCAAAGCTCGTCGACCTCGGCCTCGCGCATTCCGTGCAGAGCTCGGAATCCGGACGTGCCGAGAAGCCGCGCGCCGCCGGCACCCCGAACTACATGAGCCCGGAACAGGCCGAGGGGCGCGATGATCTCGACTGCCGGTCCGACATCTACGCCCTCGGCGCGACGCTCTACCACATGCTGACCGGCCAACTCCCCTATGCCGCCGACACGCCGGACGAGACGCTGCGTCTCAAGTTCGCGGAGCCGCTGCCGGATCCTCGCAGCTTCAACCCGCAGGTGACGCCGTCCTGCGTCGCATTGCTGACTGGCATGCTCTCGCACGAGCGCCCGGAGCGCTACTCGACGTGGAAGGAACTGCTGACCGACGTCGACCGTGTCCTGTCCGGCAAGCCGCCGGCGCACAGTTCACTGCCCGGCGAGCACACGAACCGGGTCCGCCTCACCGCGGCCGAGGTGCAGGCGCTCCAGGAAAGCGCCCGCACCGCGCGGCGCGAATCGCCGCTCAACATGATCGTCGCGATCGCAATCACCGGACTGGTGGTCGTCGGAGCCGTCGGCGCGGTCGTCTGGCTCCGCGGCCGGATCCAGACCCCGCCACCCGCCCCCCATCGTACCGCCGAGGAGGTCGCCGCACAGAAGGCAGAGGACGATGCGCGGGCACGCATGGCCGCCTTGGAGACCCGCTACCGGGAGGCGCTGCAGTTCCAGGAACAGAACGCGGCCGACATCCCCTCCTGCATCCAGCGGTGGAAATCTCTCGCCCAGGACGCGCAGCGAACCGAGTGGGGCACCCTCGCGCAGAAGGAACTCCAGAAGCTGGGCCAGCGGACCGAGGAGGAGGCCCGCAAGGCCTTCGCCGCCCTGATCGCCACCGTTCGGCCGCTGGCGGACGCAGGGGAGGCGGACGCGGCCATTCTGAAACTGGAATCGTACACCGGTCCCTATGCGGCCGAGACTCTGGCGCCGCGGACGGAGGAAGCGGACCGCATCCGCAAGCGCGCCGTTGAAATGGCCGCGGAACGCCAGTCGACCGCCGCCAAGGCCTTTGACACCGCGCGACGCGGGGCCGCTGCGATGCTGGTCAAGTTGGACTACGCCGGCGCCCTCGCCGCCTATGAGAAGACGTGCCGGGCGGGCGGACTGGATCCCGCAGCCGGGGAATGCACCGCGTGGCGCAATACAATCCTCGCAGCCCAGCGCCAGCGCGAGATCGTTCTGGAGTCCATCCGGGGTGACAGTGGGAAGACCATCGAACTGCAACTGACCACCGGCCCCGACAATTGGGAGGTCGTCGGCATCGACGGCGTCGCGATCCAGGTGCGGCGGAAGGTCGGCGGCGGCCACACGGCGCGCGCCATCGCCTACACGGACCTTCACCTCGTCGAGAAATACCGCCGGTTGGAACGCGTTCCGGCACCGACCAACCGGATCCTGCAGGGCCTGCTGCTTCTCGAGGCCAACAACGCGCCGATGGCCAAGAAGAGCCTCGAACAGGGGGGCGACGAGATCAGCCGCATGCTGCTCGATGCCCTCGACACCGAGGCGCGGGCCTCGGCCGAGACAACCGCCGAACGGACCCTCGCCCTGCTTTTGAAGCGGATGGGCATTCCGGAGGGCACCCCGCCGCCGGACGCCGCATCGCGCATCCGCCGGACCGCCTATGCGGCCATGGATCTGCAGACCCTCCGCACGGCCGCCGCCGAGTTCCGCCGCGTCCACGGCGGCACGTCGTACGCCGCCCGCATGGACGAGGTGATTCGCGCCATCGAGAAGGTCAATGCCTATCCACGGGAAGCCGATCCCGCCGCTGTGAACCGGGCCATGGAGAATCTCAAGCGCGCAAATCCCGGCGCCTCGTCGCATCTCGACGACGCCCTTCGCCAGACCGACGACGGCCTTGAGTTTGTCGCCGAGGGCGCAGCCTCCGCCTCCCTGACCACCCTCGCCCCCCTCGCCGGGCTCCCGATCGTCAAGATCGTGATGACCGCCCCCGCCATCCGCGACCTCACGGCCCTGCGCGGGCTCCCGCTGCAGGAACTCGAGATCCGCGGGGCACGCATCGAGAATCTTGAAACCCTCCGGAATCTCCCGCTCAAACGCCTGGCGCTGATCCGATGCGGCATCGACAACCTCGCCCCGCTGTCCGGCCTGACGCTGGAGTCCCTCGACCTGTCGCAGAACCGGATCAGCACATTCGCCCCGCTGGCCGGGATGCCGTTGAAGCGGCTGATTCTCAATGACAATCCGCAGATCGCCACGCTGCGCTATGTCCCGGGCATGCCCATCGAGGAAATCGCCTGCGACAACTGCGCGAAGGTCGACGATCTCAAGCCGCTCCGCGGCCTTCCCCTGAAGTCCCTGTCGCTTGAAAACACCGCGGTGTCGGATCTCTCGCCGCTACGCGACGCCCCGATCGAATCCCTCAACATCGGCGGCTGCCGCCAGATCAAGGATCTGAGCCCGCTGAAGACCATGCCGCTCCGGAAACTGACCATCTGGGGCCTGCAATTCGAGGATCTCAGCGCTCTCGACGGCCTCTCCCTCCAGAGCCTGCAGGCCGGCGACATCCCGACGCTTGTCTCGATCTCCGCCCTCAAGGGAATGCCGCTGGAGAGCCTTTCGATCCGAGACACGGCCGTCGCCGACATCACGCCGCTTCAGGGGATGCCGCTCAAGCGCCTGACCCTGTCGCGCACACCGGTCATCGACCTCGCTATCCTCGGCACCCTTCCGCTCGAGTATCTCGACATCGCGCACTGCGAACGCATTCGGGACCTGTCCGTCTTGGAACGGTGCACGGGCCTCGTCACCATCATCATTCCCGACAAGACCCGCTACCGCTTCATGCTGCGATCGTTCCCGGCGCTTAAGTACGCGGGGATCTCGGCCGACACACTTCAGCCCATCGCCCAGTTCCTTGGTGAATCCGAGGAGTCACTCCGGCCCACGCCCCGGCCCGCCGAAGTCCGACCGGGGGATGGGCGGCCGGGCGAGAGGCGCATCGACGCGGATCGTCCCACCAATTCCATCGCGCCGCGTCCCGCCGCCCTGTAGACGGCGAAGCCATCACGGGCGCGGAGACGGCACCCTGCCCCCACCGCGGCGATCCATCACTTTCCCATCGCAACTTGGAGCGCGATGAGCGCGTAGGATGTCACAAGGACAGGATCGGACTCCCAATAGCGGCCCACCTCGTTGATCCAGTACCCCTGCCCCGTTTTCGCGTCCGTCTTCTGCAGGCTCATCAGGGTCTCGATCATCTGCGTGCGCCAGTTGAACGACTCGTGTCCGGCGGGCTGGAATACATCCTGTCCGTAGGCGGCCAGTCCCTTCGACATCACGTTGAGAAGGTAGTAGAGACCCTCCTTTTCGTCCTTGGTGTCGTGCGCCTGGCTCCCGCCGGACACCGCGTTATTCGAGCCAAGTCCCCAGTGCGAGACAGCCCAGTTCACCGTCGCCTCGACCCGCGGATCGGTGCGGTCCACCTCGGCGTAGATATAGCTCAGCAGCCCTGCGTAGGTCATGCCCTTCATCGACCGGAACTTCACGATGCCCGCCGCATTCGTGAAGGTTCCCGACCGGGTCTGCTCCGGATGATACGCGAACCCGCCGCGGTCGGCCGGATCGTCGCTCGCCCACGTGGACTCGTTGAACCGGGCGTCGTTATGCGTCCTCTGCACGAACTTCTGCGCGGCCTTCCAGTCGAGATCGGCCTTCGCCGTGCCGTCCTTGCGCACGTCTTCAGCCGACTCTGTCGCCCGCATGGCCTCGAAGGCGATGTAGGAGTTCGACAGGTCCGCATAGGCCCGCCCCGTGTCCGAGTCGTACCCCATGCCGCCGTAGTAGACATCTCCGCCCAGGTGCTGGCTGCGGGCGATGAACTGGCGGGCCTTGAGAACCACGGGCGTCGCACGTGGATCGCCGGACAGGTGCAGCGCCACCATCGCGATCGCCGTGTTGTAGTTCGGCATTCCACCGCCCTTCACCTTCTCCTTCGGCTCGCGGTAGATCGCGCCATTCTCATGGGCGCAGGAGAGGAGATAGTCCACCGCCTTCCGCGCCGCGGGCGTGTCCGCCCGGCCCGCGCGGGTCAGCGCCCACAACGGCAGCGCCGTCAGGGCCGGGAACTGCTCGTTGGACCAGTGTCCCGCCCCGTTCTGCTGCGCCAGAAGCCACGCCACGGCGCGGTCCGCCGCCGCCCCGGCCTCGCGTCGCAGCGATTCGCCGACCTCCGGCGCACCGCCCCGCGCCGTCAGCGTCACCGGGGCGCCGGACTCCGCCGCCCCCGCAGCCAGACCGCCTGCCGCCGCCACTGCAACCGCCATGCCCATCCATATGTGTTTCATAGAAATTCTCCGCTCCAACAGTACCGCCCCGGCCCACCGGTGCAATCCCTGCCTTCTTCCGGTATCCTCCAAGGATTGGACAAACTACAAGATCAGGGTTCCAAGGATTGGACGCCGCCGCCCTTTCCATGCCCCGACGCCGGACATCCCCCCGCCTGTTGCAGTCGCTCGTTCGCGGTCTTGAGGCGCCCGGCCAACTCTCGCAGGATCGACCTGCCAATTGCCGGATTGTCCCGCAGGATCGCATCGAAGCTCTCGCGCCGGATCGCGATCATCTCCGCATCCTCCACCACGACCGCCGTCGCCGATCGCGGGGCGTCGATCAGCATCGACATCTCGCCGAAGTACTCCCCGGACCGCATCGTCGCCAGCGGCCGTCCGCCGCTTCGCATCTCGACCGCGCCGGAGCGGACGAAGTACATCTCGTGTCCCTCCTCGCCCTCGCGAAACACGGTCGACCCCGCCGGCAACAGGCGCGCAAACCGCTCCACGAGCGCGTCCGACGCCCGGCCCACTGCCGCGCCGTCCAGCAGAAACATCTTCAACAGCGCCACATCCCGCCGGCGCGCGGCCGCCATGATCTCGGCGCCATACAGGATCACCACGAACGAGAAATAGACCCATGTGAGGGTCATGAAGACCGCCTTGAGCGAACCGAACGCGAAACCGTAGTCCGGGTTGTAGCGGAGGAACGCGGCAAACGCCGGCCGGATCATCAGGAGAAGCACCGCCGAGACCACGGCGCCCGAGAACAACTCGCCCGCCTTGAGCCGGATCGGCGCAAAGACGACGAAGAGGAACGCCAACCCCGCCACCGAGATCGTGAACGAGAAGGCGATCTGGCTGAAGTCCGTCAGGAACGTCACATGGTCCGGCAGGTGCCGCGCCAGGATGCCGTAGAGAATCCGCCCCGTGACCAGCAGGAAGAACAGCGCGACGATCGTCAGGGCGCCAAGAATGTCCCGCAGCTTCGCATGCAGGACCCCGAGGACCCGCTCCGGCTGAAACACGCGCGTCAGGGCGGCGCGGAAGCCGGCGGCGATCGGCGTCACGGACCAGAAGAGCACGAGCATGCCGAGCACGCCCCAGATGCGCTGCTCGGACAGCGTCCGCAACTGGTCGAGGGCGACCACGCCGAAGCCCGCGATCAACTCGTCCGCCCCCGCCCGGATCGCCTCGCGCGCCGACTCCGACGCCAGCACCATCCGGCTGCTCATCACCGAGACGAGAAGCAGCAGCGGAACGACCGAGAGGAACCCGTAGTAGGACAGCATCGCCGCCGTGTCGAGATGCTGGTTGCGACGGAACGACTCGAAGGACTCCCGAAGCACAAGCCACACCAGCGCACGCCGCCGGCCCTTCGGCCGCCCGGAGGCCGGCTCATGGTCGCTTGTGTTATCCGCCATGGGCCCACTGTGGCCCGCCCCATGGCGGGATCGCAAGCGAAATGGAAGCGGTCAAAGATGCAGAGGTTCCGGCGGCGGAATCAACCTCGGGGGAACGGTCGTCTCCCCGGCGGCGCGGGGCGCAGGCACGGGCCATCGGATCGGGCGCCAGTTGCCGGAGGAAAGCTCGCTGTCCGCAAACACCCAGATCACGAAGCGCTTCGACTTCATGCGGTCCGGCTCCATCGCGAGCGCCTCGGCGACCATCTGGCGGCCCGACCATGCCCCGCCCGCGGTCCGCGTCATGAGATCGACCGGCCGGCCAAGGCTGTGCGCCAGCGTCTCGGCCAGCCCGGCACCCGTGCCCCATCCGGCCGAGGCCAGCGTGTAGATCTCACACAGGCTGTCGCCGACGAGCAGCACATCCGCCGTCTTGTCCGGCTTCCAGCCCGACACCCCGACAGCATGGGCCTCAGCCTCGCCGGGCACGGGCCAGCGACCCGTTGGGTCGATTCGCCGGGCCAGATCCCCACGCGGCGGATCGGAGGTGCTCCACATCCAGATGGGCCGGCTGACCGGGTTGGAGATCCCTTCCAGAAGTCCTTCGAACGCCCGCGAAACGAATCTCACACCGGTCGTACTCCACCGGCTGTCCGACGCGCCATACGTGGGCCGCGGAGGACCGTCCCCTTTGCCCAAACTCGGCCCCGCATCCAAAACGTCGATTCCCCGCGCCTCCATGGCCTCAAGAAACGCGGGCCACGATCCGTTTCGCGGAAGGCGCCACGGGCGCAGCTTCCCCACCCGGCGCGAGAAGTGTTCAGGAAACACCGACAGCTTCCCCGGAACCGGAACAACGAGCAGACGGATTCCCCGCGCCGCCAGTGCCTCGTGGAACTGCGCGACGGCCTCGACGGGGCCTGCGGATGCCACGGGACGATCCAGGAATCCGCGCCCCGTCACGTGCGCGATGTCAACTTTGTCGAAGAGCCAGCCGTTGCGTCCCACCGCCACGCCGGCGCTTCCGGCTCCGGGGTGCCGCGCGAGAGCGGATTGAATCGCCGGGCGCACATGCCGGCGCAGGACCGATGCCTCCGCCACGGCGCGCGCATGACGCTCCTGTCCGAGCGCGAGCACACGGGCCGTCCCCGAGACGCGCTGTGCGACGGTTCCTGCGGTCCCGTCGTACATGAAAACGGCATCCAGCAGCACGGCACCCATCTCGCACGCCGTCGGAAGCGGCTGGATGCGCGCTCCGCGCAGGTGAGCCGACACCTCGATCGCCGTGTCCGCAATCGGCACGCCCGCCACGAGGACGGCAAACGCGAAAGTCAGGAGGCGCGCGACGACGGGATGCACGCCCGCCGCATCCGCCGCCGGGGCCGCGCATTCCGCAATCGCTGGGGATGATCCGCTCATGGAATCACGTAGGAGAGCGACAGGGCGGGAGGATGGACGGACATCATCGCCACCGAAGCGGCGAGCAGCACGAGCACCAGCGCGGCCTTCGCCGGCGTCAGGCGCCGCACCCATTCATGGGACGGAACGCCCCCCCACGCGGCCAAGCCGGCCGCCGCAACCACGACGAGGTTGAACGGCGTGTAGAGCAGGCCGTCCAGCAACAGCGCCCCATCCTCCGCCGGAATGAATCCCAGCATCGCGCCGATATGCCGCACGGCATCCCCCGGATGGCCCGCACGGAAGAAGACCCATGCGAAGAGAAGGACGGTGAACGTCGCGGCGACCTGCAGCGGGCGCGGAAGCTGCGGGACCAGAGAGCCGCCCGCGCCGCGTTCGGCCAGCAGGATCACCGCATGGATCGCGACCCAGGCGGCGACGCCCCAGCCAACGCCGTGCCACAGGCCGATGAGCAGCAACGCCGCCGTCGCAACCGCCGCACCGCGCGGCCCGCTCCGGCCGGTGCCATCGGGTGCGACACCGATGTACTCCCGGAGCCAGCCGGACAGCGTCACATTCCACCGCCGCCAGAAGTCCGTCACCGAGACCGCCCGGTACGGCGCGTCGAAGTTCGCCGGAAGCGCGAACCCGAGCATGCAGCCGATCCCGACCCCGATGTCAGCATAGCCCCCGAACTCGAACAGGATCTGGAAGGCGAAGGCAACGGCACCGAACCATGCGTCCGCCGCGCAGGGTCCGGCGCTCCCGAACACGGCATCCGCCGCGCGACCCAGCGGTCCAGCGACGAGAACCACCTTGGCGAGCCCCAGCGACACCAGCGCCACGCCGCGCGCGAACGCGGCCGTGGTCTCCCGCCGCGACGCCAGGGCGGCCGATACGTCGGCGAACCGCAGGACCGGACCGGCGAGCAGCGACGGGAAGAAACAGGTGAAGCAGGCCAGATCCCCGATCCGGCGAAGCGCCGGAGCGCGGCCGCGGTAGACGTCGACGAGGTACCCCATCGCATGCAGCGCGTGAATCGAGATCGCCAGCGGCACCAAGACCCGTACGCCCGTCTGCGAGGCATCCGTGTGCATCGCGACCCACCGCGCGCCGACAAGGAGGAGGAGGTTTGCGACGATGCCGGCCGCGAGGCCCGCGCGCCGCCCTGCGCCCGGCCGCGCCATCGCCAGCCCGGCGGCAAAGTCGACCACGACCGCCGCCATCACGGCGGGAACGGCGAGCGGATGAAGCCAGCCAAGAAACCCGAGACCCGCCAGTGCCAGCACGACGTTCCTGAACCGCCGTGGCAGGACAAACGCGGCCGCAAGGGTCAGCGGCAGGAACCCGAACAGGAAGATGTGCGAGGCGAAGACCATTCAGAACCGCCCCGGAACAGCCGGCGCCGGCCTGATCATTTCAGCAGCACCCCGATCAGCACCCCCACCCCCGTGAAAGAGAGGTACGCGAAGGCCGCGCGCATTTTCAGGGTCGTGAAGTAGAGATCGATCGCCGCACCCCCGCGCATATTGAGCAGGAGCACGATCACGGTCAGGCCGATCACCACCAGCGTCCAGATCAGTTTTCGATTCATGGGGCCCGGTCTCCACGCGGCATCCTACCCGATCCCAACGGCGTTCGGAAGGGCGACGCGCCATGCCTGCACTCCCATGTTGTTGTCAGACCCGTGGTCCGGCCGGACCACATCTCTGACAACATGGCCCGCGGTCGCGACAGGGATCGGTCAGTTTGCGGTGCCGGCGGGGAGGTCGCGGAAGAAGGCGCAGAGGACGACTTCGTTGGACATGTTCCGCTGGAACTGGCGGTCCATGTCCTCGACACGACGCAGCCGCTCCATGGCGGCCGCGTAGCCCAGGCCGCGGGCGTCCCGCCGCACTGCCTCCGCGCGGTCGGGGTTGCGCAACGCGGAATCCGGAAGCGCCATGACGACGGCCAGGACGTCGCGCTGCCAGATGGACAACTCCTGAAGCAGGCCGCGGCGGATCTCGATGAACCGGGCCATGGCGCGGGCCTTGAGAACGTCATCGTCGGTGTTCTCGTCCGCCGCCTGCTCGACCTCCTCTGACGCCGCCTCCTGGATCTCCTCAAACAGCGAGGCCACGCGCGCCGCCATTCCCAAGCGGCCGATCGCGCCCGTGGCGGTCGCGGAGGCCAGCAGGTCCAGCAGCCGCGAGCGCCAGGGCTCGGGGGCCGGGGCCTCTCCGCCCACGGTGACGATCCGCTGGCAGCGGGAGGCGATCGTTGGCAGAATGTTGTGAGGAACGGCGGACACGAGCAGGATCAACGTCCGCGGCGGGGGTTCCTCCAGCGTCTTGAGGAAGGCGTTGGCTGCGGGGTCCGTCATCCGGTCCGCCGCAAGAACCACACCGGCCTTCCATCCGCCGCTTATGGTGCTCTGCGACAGGGGCTCGATCAGCCCGTAACGGATGCCTGGGTCGCTCTCGCGATCCTCGGCGTCGCCGATCGAGATCGCACGGCTCTTCTTCTCCGGCTCGATCCAGATCACGTCAGGATGCTGGTGGCGGTCGACCAGGGTGCAGCCGCGGCAGATGCCGCACGGCTTGTCGTCGGACTCGCACAGGACGAGTTTCAGGACGGCCTCGGCCATCGCGAGTCCCTTGCCGCGCGGGTCGCCGACCACGAGGTAGGCATGCGCCAGGGTACCGGCGACGGCCGCCCGCTTCAGCGCGGCGAGCACGTCCGCGTGCGGATCAGCGGAGGACACGCTCCACCTCCGTCCACACCAGCGCCTCGACCGCATCGGCCCCGCCGGCGGCGTCGATCGTGCGGAACCGGTCCGGCCAGCGCCGGGCCAGGTCGAGATACCCTTCGCGTACGCGGCGATGAAACTCGCGCGCCTCGCGCTCCATCCGGTCGGGTCCGGTCCCCTCGCGAGACTGCCGTTCGGCCAACCGGCCGAAGCCCGTCTCCACGTCGAGGTCGAGAAGCAGCGTCAGGTCGGGAAGCGTCCCGCCGATCGCGAAGGCATTGATCGCCTCCATCGCCTCGACGCCGAATCCGCGGCCGACGCCCTGGTACACCGTCGTGGAATCCGCGAACCGGTCGGAGACCACCCACGCCCCGCCCTCGAGGG
>CAYRFK010000051.1:0-3136 GCA_964423465.1 uncultured Verrucomicrobiota bacterium
TCGGCGTCGCGGACATCCTGCAGATCGAACTCGACGATCTCGTTGGCGCTGTCGACTTCGCGGTCCTTGAAGTTGCGGCGCATCGGGTCGAGCATGAGAAAGTCGGACGCGAGGATCTCCTTGGCCAGCCCGCGCCACGCGCGCGCGTGCCCGTCCGCCTCGTCCATGATCGGTCCGCACAGATAGATTTTTCGGGACGTCATTTCAGGTCTCCATGGGTTCATCGGGCCCGCACGGGCGCATCCGGAACGCCCAGTTCGGCCGCATACGGCATCGAGGGGCCCATCGAGCGCGCAAGCTCCACGGCCGCCTGTCGGAAGGCAGGATCGCGGGTGCGGATGTGCTCGCCGACGAGCCAGGAAAGCTTCTGCCAGACCCACTCGTTGCGCAGGGCCGCACCGCCATCTGCCGCCGCCGCCCATTCGACCGGGAACACCATGTCGTGCGTCGAGCCTCCCGACCGGCCGACGATGCGGACGGCACTTGATGGGGCGCCCGCCGGGACACGGCCGTGAATGACCAGGGGGCGGTCGAGGTAGAGATGGGTGAGGAGGTGGGGATAGATCTCGGCCTTGTCCAGCCCCGAGAAGCGATACTCGAGATTCGCAAGGACCGGCCTCGAGACCTCGCGCGCGAATGCTTCAATGCCCTCAGGGATCCGTGCGTTGTCCCGGACGATGCGTGACTCGCCGCGATTCTTGTAGCTGAGGAAGTCGAGCAGGAACCGGTTGACGCCGGTACCGCCGCCGAAGGCGAACACCGAAACGCGGCCTTCGTTGGAGTCGGAATAGCGCTGGATGATCTCGAAGTTATCCTGGAGGCCGACCGTGGGGCGGCCGTCGGAAACCATGATGGCCACGAGCGGCCGTCCGGGATCGCCGCCGATTCCCTTGAGTGCGTCCAGTGCGCCGAAAACATCCGTCATGCCGCGCGAATCCATCTGCTCGATGAACCAGCCGGCCTTGGCCCGGGCGGTGGACGAAGCTTCCTCCCATGTCCCGAAGCACCGCGCGACGCGATCCCGGAAGCTCAGAAGATCGAAGCGATCCTCGGGCGCAAGGGTGCGAAGGGCCGCATGCAGTCCCCGTTTGCAGGCCTCGACCTTCGGGGTCGTCATGCTCGACGAGCAATCCTGGATGAGAAACACATCGCGGGGAAGGACCGGCAGCACAAGATCGCCCGCCCGCCGGATGTTGAGGCTGAAGTACAGCCATCCGGGGTCGCCGGCAGACGTGTGCGTGCGCAAGTCGAGCGTCAGGAGGTGTTCGATGGGTTTGACGCCGGTCACGTCCGCGCCGCGCTCGGCCATGAGGGCGCCGGCCTCCCGGATCGGAACGGGATTTCCGGACTCCGGCGGCGGGGTCGAACGCTGGGACGGCAGGGCGGGCGCGGGGCCTGTCGGGCCTTCGATCCGGGCCTCGAACATGGCCGTCGATCCGACGGCCGTCGCCGGCCCCGTCATGACCGGCGTCGGTGCGATCGGAGGCGGGGAGGGCGCGATGATATCGGCGGCGAACTGGACCCGCTCCACCGTCGGAGCGAGTCGTCGCGGCGGCGCCACGGGATCCTCCCGCACGACCTGACGCGTGATCTCGATCCGCTCTTGTCGCGGCTGCCATTCAAGACGGGGCGGAGCCGGCTCGGCGGGAAGGACCGGGGCACGATCCCCCGTCAGGTCCGGCGGAAGGGCTGCCGGCTGAAGCAGGGACGGGTCGAGCGCCGTGATGAACTCCCGGGGCGCGGGACGTGCGAACGAGGCGTCCGGGCGGTCCGGGCGGAACTCGGCAGGGCGGTCGGGCAGGGCGGGCGGCGGCGTTCGCACCACCGAATCCACCTGGACCGGCCGCCGGGTGTGCGGCAGGTCCACTGCAGGTACGCCGATCTGAACGGGAGGCAGTTCGACAGCAGCCAGCCAGTGGATGCCGGCCGAAACCGCCACGGCCACCCACGCCACCGCAGTATGACCGCGACGGCGGGGCGGCTGCAGCAACCACTCGTTGTTCTGGAGTGCCTCGATCATGACCGGCCTCCCGGGCCCCGGCGGCGGACTCACCCCTGAAGCGTGACCAGGAACTCGAGATTGCTCCGGCTCTTCCGGAGCTTGTTGATCAGCAGTTCCATCGCTTCCACGGGCGGCACGCCGTTGAGCGCCTTCCGCAGGATCCAGACCTTCTGCAGTTCGTCCGGATGCAGGAGAAGCTCTTCCTTCCGGGTCCCCGATTTCTCGATGTTTATCGCCGGGAAGATGCGTTTGTCCACAAGATTCCGATCGAGTCCCAGCTCCATGTTGCCGGTACCCTTGAATTCCTCGAAAATTACCTCATCCATGCGGCTGCCCGTGTCGACGAGCGCCGTGGCGATGATCGTCAGGCTGCCGCCGCCCTCGATGTTGCGCGCCGCGCCGAAGAAACGTTTCGGCTTGTGCAGGGCGTTGGCGTCCACACCGCCTGACAGGATCTTGCCGCTGTGGGGTTGCAGCGTGTTGTAGGCGCGGGCCAGACGCGTGATGCTGTCGAGCAGGATCACGACGTCCTTGCCGCACTCGACGGCGCGCTTGGCCATCTCGATGACGATCTCGGCGAGCTGCACATGCCGCTCGGGCGGTTCGTCGAAGGTCGAGCTCAACACCTCGGCCTTCGTGTTGCGCTGCATGTCGGTCACCTCTTCCGGGCGTTCGTCGATGAGGAGGATGATCAACTTCACGTCGGGATCGTTCGCCGAGATGCTGTTGGCGATTTCCTGCAGGAGGACGGTCTTGCCCGTGCGCGGGGGCGCCACAATGAGGCCGCGCTGGCCCTTGCCGATCGGCGTCAGGATGTCCATGACGCGGACCGACACGCTTCCGCCCGGCCGCTCGAGGACGAGCCGCTGGTTCGGGAAGAGGGGGGTCAGGTTCTCAAAGGGAATCTTGGACCGGGCGCGCTCGGGGTCGTCGCCGTTGATACGCTCAACCTTCAGCAGGGCGAAGAAGCGCTCCTTCTCCTTCGGCGGCCGGATCTCCCCCTCCACGTAATCGCCGGTGCGCAGTCCGAAACGGCGAATCTGCGAGGGTGACACGTAGATGTCCTCGGGGCAGGGCAGGTAGTTCGACAGCGTCGAACGCAGGAACCCGAATCCATCCGGAAGAATCTCGATC
>CAYRFK010000051.1:3146-23987 GCA_964423465.1 uncultured Verrucomicrobiota bacterium
GCCCGAGGATCGTGGCGTTCTGTCGACCGCATACCTTGAGGATCTCGAAGATCAGCTCGTGCTTCTGCATGGCGCCGAGGTCCTTCAACCCGGCCTCGTCTGCCATCAGGTACAGCTCGGGTACCGTCTTCTTCTGCATGTCGAAGAGCTTGATGATCTGTCCGCTGAATCCGCGGGGCGGCGGCAGGGGAGGCGGCGGCGGTGGCGGAGGAGGAGGCGGCGGGGCTGCCGGAGGAGGGGTGGCGACCGGGCTCGCATGCGGCGCCTGCGGCACGACCGGAGGCTGCTCCGCGGCCCCAGGCACGGCCGGCGCGGCGGGCGTGACCGATGCGACAGGTGCGGATTCCGCCCGCGGTTCGCGCGGGTCGGGCTGGATGTCGGGGGGCGTGACCGGGGCGTCCGCGATGCCAGCGGACTCGTTTGCCTCGCGGTTGCCGCGGGGTGCGGATCGGGGGTTTCGGCCGGGACGGCCACGGGGGCGGGACGGCGTGTTCTCAGGCATGGTGCTCGGTCTCCTGTTCCATCAAGTCGGCCACTACCCGGCGCGTCATGCGGGCCAGGTCGGCCAGGGTTCCATCGTTTTCGATCACTCGATCCGCGAGCCGCCGCTTCTCCCGAAGTGGCATCTGGGCCCGGATCCTCTGCGCCGCGGCGGCCGCGGTCAGGCCGCGCGCCCGAAGGCGCTTCATCATGTCGCACCGGGAAGCTGCGACGCAGACCACCGCGTCGTATGCTGCCCCGGCGCCCGTCTCAAACAGCAGCGGCACGATCACCACTGCCACGGCGTGGTGCCGCAGGACATCCCGCAGCCACCGGTCTCTTTCCCGGCGCACCGCGGGGTGCACCAGCGCGTTCAGGTCCGCCCGGGCGTCGGCATCGGCGAAGACAAGCCGGCCCAGAACCGCGCGGTCGATCGCTCCGCCGGGGCCGACGATCGCGCGTCCGAACCGTCGGACCACCGCCCTGTGTACGGTGCGACCGGGGCGCATCAGGTCATGCGCGACGTCGTCGGCATCCAGAACCGGGATGCCGATTCTGCGCAACTCCTGCCCGACTTCGCTCTTCCCGCAGGCGATGCCGCCGGTCACGCCGATGACCAGCCGTCTCCGACTCAGGGCTTCGCCGGCGGCTGGGCGAACCCCTGCGCGCGCAGCGACGCGGCCCGTCCCACGATCTCCAGCGCGCGGGGATCGCACGGATTCACCTTGTGCGCCGCCGCAGCCCGCTGTTCCGCCTCGTCCATGCGGCCGGCCTCGAACGCGGCCTGCGCCGCGTCGATCAGACGCCGGGCTGCGGATTCCTCCGTGGCCGATACGATCCGGAAAACCCTGTACTTCGGATTCTGCCATACCAGATGGAAGCACTCCATTCCCCGTGGCTTGTACTCGAACCTTCGCGCGGGGGCGTCCGGCGGCGGGTCGAGCGCATCGACCATGTACCGCAGCGACAGCCCGGGCGCCTGATTCGAGAACTCGCCCATCGCGTAGACGAAGTACTTCGCCCCGAAGCGGTCCGCCCATTCGCGCAACCCGCGCTCCGTTCCGCGAAACAGATGGGTCGCGTAGTCCTTCACCCGTGCCCGGATCTCCGGTGACTCGAACTTCGGATGCAGGACCACCGGACACCGCCCGTAGGCCAGCACGAAGCCGCTCGTCTGGAAATTGGCGAGCACAGGCTCCGGAGCAGCATTGGACTTCAGCCACGCGCCCATCTCCTCCAATTGGGGATAGAGCACCGGGACTGAACCCAACGACACGGCTTCATGAACGACAAAACCCGACTCCGCAAGTCCGCCGCCCGCGAGGGCAACGATCGACGCCCATCTCTTCCATCCGCGCTGCCGGACCGCCCATGCGGCCCACAAGCCCAACACCGCCGCGGCGAACAGCGCCGCGAAGACGCAGAAGCGAACGAACAGGAAGAACACGGCAACCGATGCCCAATGCGAGAACAGCAAGGGTTCGGGATTGGGAATGGGTGCAGCCTCTTCCTTGCGCTGCCAAGCGAACCATACCACACTGGCGATGGCTGTCAACGGCACCGTGTAGGGGAAGAGAACGCGGAAGAGGCCCCATCCGGCGGAATGAAGGGCCGGGGTCCAAAGGATGCGCTGGTCGAAGGTCAGGAGCGCAGGATCATCCGGTTTGTGGTTGAGGAACCGGATCTTCGCAACCAGCAGGGATCCAAAGTGTCCGTAGGATTCGGCCACACCCGCCGCTCCGATTGCGACGATCCCCACGAGGCATGAGGCGAACGCCACGGCGCCGGCGAGTCGGGGTCGGCGCGGAACGAGGCTTCGCGCCGCCACACCGGCAGCCAGCGCCCAGAGCGGTGCGAGTGCAGGCGAGAGGATCGCCGCATGGGATCGGAGGTACGGACTCACCATGCATGCCGCGAGAACGCCGCAGAGGCGGACCCACAGCCCCGGTGCCTCCGGGGCGGACGGTCCCCACGGCCGGCGGAACCACTGCCAGGCGGCGGCAACACTCCACAGCAGAACGTAGTACTGTACGAGATCCCATGTGGCCAGGGCGCCGGCCAGGGACAGGGCCGCCCCGGCTCTTCGCATCCATTCGCGCTTCCCGGAAGACGGGGGACCGGCCGCGAGCGCCAGGTGCGCGATCAGGAGGGGGAGGGCGAAGTTCTCGTGCGAGATTTCGTGGCCGGTGGATCGAATGACCGAGGCCACGGAGACCGCGTAGAAGAAGGCCGCGAAGAGGCCGCCTTCCCATGACCCCGTCATGCGTCGGATCCACAGGCCCATGAACGGTATGCCGAGACAGAACCACGCGACGCTGATCCATCGGACGCGGTAGGTCAGGGTGATCTCGGTGGGAAACAGATGGCTGAGGGCTGCAAATACGTACTCGGCTCCCACGGTGTCGTGGGCGAATGTGCGCACACCGTCGGGTACCTGTATTTCCCGGTCCACCGCCGGCAGGCCCTGCCCCGTGTAGATCGCACGAATCGAGCGGAACTGAAGTGCGCTCTCCAGAGTGAAAGGAAGGGGCCGGCCCCGGTCGGGCATCTGTTGCTCAACTACATGGCGCCGAATGCCGATCCCCAGTACGTAGAGAACCAGAAATGCGATGAGGATGGACACGATCCGTATGCGACGTGCGATCGCAGTTGCGGGGCGGGGGAAGGATGCAGCTGCGCTCATGGCAGGGTCAGAACAGCTCCATCTGTGCCGTTGGGGGAAGGAGCGACCTCATGCCCAGCGCCTCAAGGAACATTCTCAACTCGGCGGCCTTGGCGCATGAGCAGGCAAAATCGGTCCACACGGGAAGACCGGGAAGGTCTTCGCGCAGCCGCATCATGCCCAGATTCCGTTCGACAACGGCCCGGTGCGTTTCCAGCAGGCCCCGGATGCGGGCGGACGCTACCTCTCCCGTGCGGCCCCATAGGGCATCCATCGATCCGAACTGCGTCAGAAGGACCGTCGCCGTCTTGGGGCCGATGCCGGGCACTCCGGGGATGTTGTCCGAAGTGTCGCCTGTCAGCGCAAGCCACTCCGGAACCCGCGCCGGATCCACACCGAGGATGGCCCGGACTCCGTCCGTACCGATTCGTTCACGAGGTGTCTGAGGCCTCAGGATCCCGATGTCCTCCCCGGCCAGTTGAAGAAGGTCCTTGTCTCCGGAAACGATCAGGACGTCCGCGCCGTCCGCTGCGGCCCTGCGGGCCAGGGTCGCGAGAACATCGTCGGCCTCCTCGCCGTCGATGCGAAGGTGGGCGAGGCCTTGGAGGGAAAGGTGGCGCATGATGAGATCGAACTGCGGCCGCAGCAGGTCCGGCATGGGGGCGCGCTGGGCCTTGTACTCAGCGAGAGCGGCCAGTCGGGCCTCGGGAAGCCCGCCGTCGAAGACCACGCAGACATGGGAGGGGGACCACGTCTCGCGCAGGGAGCCGAGGATCCGTGAAACCCCCAGGACGGCATTCGTCGGCGTCCCATCCGGCGCATTCATCGGCGGGAGGGCGTGGAATGCGCGGTAGGCCACGTTGTGGCCATCGACAAGCAGGAGCCTGGAGCGGGGTTGTGTCATGCCATTTTCGCGGGACGCAGGCTCCGGAAACCGACCGCCCCGCCCCGACGGATCGGGGCGGGGCGGTTCGCTCGCCCACCGCCGGCAGCGGTGGATCCGGGCTAGGACTGGCCTTCGGGCTTGGGTTCGGCTTGCCCTGCCTTCTTCTGTTGGTGAATCGGGTTGCCCGCCGGGTCGACCAGCCGAGCCGTCACGAAGATCACGAGGTTCTGCTTCTGGCTATACTCGCCCTTGTTGCGGAAGAGATAGCCGATCAGCGGCAGGTCGCCCAGCAGGGGAACCTTGTCGTCCATGCTCGTCGTCTGGTCGCGGATCAGGCCGCCCATGACGACGGTCTGTCCGTCCCACAGGACGATGCTGGTCGTGACGTTGCGGCTGGCGAACACGGGCTGCAGGATCGGATAGAGGCCGTTCGGTCCGTAGTCGATCCAGCGAACGAACTCGGCAACCTCGGGGACTAGGGTGAGATCGATCGTGTAGCCGTCGGGGCCGACGGTCGGGGTCACGTTCAGGATAACGCCGACTTCACGCGTCTCGAACGAACCGGGGACTGGCGGGCGCGTCTCGGTCGGCGTCTGGGCGATCTGACCCGGGAGGACCTGGACCGGGAAGCTGACCTGATCGCCCACCGATTGCGATTCGTACTCCGTCGGGTAGATGATTTCCTCGACGACCTTGATCTGCGCGTTCACGCCGCTGCGCGTGGTCACGCGAGGCGAGGACAGAAGGTCGCTCCCGCCCTTCTGCTCCAAGGCATGCAGGATCATGGTCATTTCCGGATTCGTCAGGATGCTGGACAGGCTGAGCAGGTTGCCGGCCATCGAAGATGCCGTAGCCGTCGAGCGCGTAGATGCCGCGATCTGGCCGGCATTGTCCGTGAAGTAGCGCAGGCCGTGAGTGAATCCGCC
The DNA here is from genome assembly GCA_964423465.1 of uncultured Verrucomicrobiota bacterium. Lineage (GTDB taxonomy): Bacteria > Verrucomicrobiota > Kiritimatiellia > PWTM01 > PWTM01 > VGWF01. The sequence continues at coordinate 8,101 of CAYRFK010000051.1, forward strand.
CGAGCCGCTGTTCTGGTTCATCTGGATCCGCGGGGTCGACTCGATCGGACCTCCGCCCTTCTGCTTCGCAAGTTCCCATGCGTCGGTCATTAGCCACTCGACGCCGAGTTCCTGCAGGTCGCCCTGCGCGATCTCCACGAAGCGTGCCTCGATCTCGACCTGATTCGGCACGACATTGAGCGCCGCGAGGATGCGCTCGAAGATCTCGAGGCTTTCCGGGGTGTTGCGAACAATGAGTTGGCTGATGGTCGAGTTGTAGGAAATCGAAGTGCCGGGAGGGAAGGGGACGCCCATGTCCGAGAAGAACTTCTTCATGTCCCGCTGCTGGGTCATCTCCACTCCGCCGGATCCGCCGCCAATGCTGATGAACTCACCGCGGCTGGAGGCGCTATCGGTCGTCGCCGACTTCGTGGTGACGACTTCGACGATGGAGGGCTGCACGGGATAGAGGCGCGTGACGATATTGCCCTGGATCGCGTTGGCGGGAGTGATGATGACGGCATTCTCCTCAATGCGGTACTTGAGATTCGCCACCTCGGTGACGTAGCGGATGGCATCCAGTAACGTGACCCGACGGAGATTCAGCGTGATGGCAGGGATGCCGCTCGCGCCACCGCCCGCATCACCGGCTGCGGGGGCCGCTGCAAACGGATCGGCCGCCGGCGCAGGGGCCGCGGGGGCAAAGCCTGCGGCATCGCCGCCCGGAGCGGGAGCCGGCGGAGTGGCGAACGGATCGCCAGCAGGAGCGGCGTCAGGTCCAACGGAACCTCCGCCCAGGCTGTCGAGTTTGAGGATGATGTTCACGCCGCCGCCCGCGGTGTCGACCGCTTCGCTGGCGTCGCGGAGGAACCCGATCACATCGACGATGTTCGCCTGGCGGAACTCGATGGTCGGGATGACGATCGTCTGCATCTTCTCCTGCAGCAACCGGGTCGCGGTCTGTGTGCCGGTGGGCCCCTCCTTGTCCTGCTTCGGCGGCGTGACGTTCGTCATGCGCAGCGGGGGATTCCAGCGATCCACGACATCCTGGACCATGTCGATACGAGTGGCGGAGCGATGAAGCGTGCTGACCTTGAGGCGGCGTTCCTCGATCTTTCGGAGGAACTTCATGGCGTCCTTGTTGTACGGATCCGTGCGAAGTGCCTGTTCAAAGGCGTTCTCCGCCTCGTCATACTCGTCCACCTCGAAGAACTGCCTGCCGAGTTCGACCATGTCGGAGGCCGTCGCCTTCTTGTTGACCACTTCGGCCTGGCGCTTGACCGGGACGGGTTGCTGTTTGCGGCGGATGAGATCGTCCTTCTGTTCGGCGACCCGGGTAGTCAGGCGGCGAACATCGCGGCCGTGGCCCGCGTCATCCTTGGCGGCTTCACTCAGCCACTTGTTGGCTTCGTTCGTGTCCTCGGCGGCATAGGCGGCCTGCGCGAGCTTGTAGGCGGAATCCGCACGGCCGAACTGCGCCTGACGGCGAGCTTCGACGGTCGCTTCACGCTCCTGAATCTTGGATGTGGCGATGTTGAACTTTTCGAAGGCGGTAGCGTAGTCCTCCTTGCGCATGGCTTCCAACGCGGCGGCAAGGGCCATAAGCCCTTCCTTTTCGTCGGCTTGGCGGCGAACGCGCTCCTGTTCCTCCAGTTGCGCTCCCGTCACCGCTGGCTTCTCGTCGGCGGCCGGGGCCGGGGCTGCGACAGCAGCCGCATCAGGGGCCGGTGCCGGAGTCTCGGCGGCCGGGACGGCCGGGGCCGGGGCGGGCATGGTGGTGCCGAGAAGTGCCTCAAGGTCACTTGGTGCTGCGGCGGGCGCGGCGGCGGGCGCAGGGGCGGATTCCGGCATGGGCACGGCCGGAGCTTCGGGCGCGGGCGCGGGAACTGGAGCAGGGGCGGGTTCGGGCATCGGCGCGGCCGGAGCTTCGGGCACGGGAGCAGGTGCAGGTTCCGGGGCTGCAGGCGTCGGCGCCGGAGCTTCCGGGGCCGGGGCCGGCATGGCAGGGGCTGCGGGATCCTCGGCGGCCGGGGCGGGCGGGGGCGCCGGTGGCTCGGGATCTGCGGGCGCCGGTGTGGCGGGCGCATTCGCCGCAGGTGCTGCGGGCTTCGCGCCGCCCAGCAACTCGTCAAGATTCGGAACCGGAGCCGGAGCGGCGGCGTCGGCCTGTGCCAACTGGATTGGCCGCGCGCCAGCGCCCGCGGTATCCAGAGAGTCGAGCAATCGCCTCAGGTTAGAACTGTCCTCGGCCACTGCGATCCAAGCCGCAGCCGTAACCACAGGCACGACCACGGTGATCCATCCAGCGAAGCGCTTCATGTTCCGTATTCCTCCGACAAAATGCGCCCGTGCGCAGTCGAATTTTCCCAGCCCCGGTCCCCGAAAACACCGCCCGCGCGCGCAGGTACAATCCCTCCGCGCATCCAATCTTTAACATCCTCTCCAAACGCGAACAACGTGTCAACGCGATTGTTGATCGCCCAGTGAATCATTGCAGTGCGCCGCCCCCCGGCATCATGGCTGAAGGACGGGGCTGGACCGGCGGAGGCGGGCTTGCGCCCGGCGCCGCGGCGCCGGCGCCCGTGAACTCCGCGGAGGCACCGAGTGGGTTCTCCATGCGGAGCCTGAGGGCGGCCTCCTCCTCCGAAGTGGGCAGCGTCATGATGTACTCCGCCCCTTCCGCGGCTTCGTGCTTGACCTTGGCGGTGCGCCGGTCGGCGGTGACCTCGAGGACGCGGGCCTTCTGGTCGCGCAGTTCGAAGGTTTCGCCGACGCGGCAGATCGGCTTCACATTGCCGTCGAGCAGGAAGAGGAAATGCACGATCAACTGGTCATCGTCGATCACCTTGCCGCGCTGAAGTCGCTTGACCGTCGCCCCCTTCTTCAGGGTGAGCGAGTCGGTAGCCTTGTCGTAACTGTCCAGCTTGTAGCCCTCGACTTCGTCGCCGATCTTCTTGAAATACGTCCGATCCAGGGTGCGCGCGTTGATCTGGAAGACCAGAACAGTCTCAGACAGCTTCTGCACAGCGACGAAGCGAAGTTTGAACGACGATGTCTGCACGCCGCGCAGGCGCAGTTTGGCGAAAATGGACGGAAGCGACTTCGGATCGCGCGGGTCGGTCTTGGCGGTATATTCCTCGATCGTCGTGAATCCGTCGCCGTCATGGTCGATCTGGACGTCGTCCCGGTTGTACATGTCGAGGCCGAGTTTCTGCTCCTCGATGTCGGGAATTCCGTCTTTGTCGCTGTCCGCCGCAACGCTCTTGACGAGTTCGGGTTGCTCCGCCTCGCAGAAGGGGCACTTGGTCGCGACGATCTCGATCCACTTGCCGCACTGGATGCAGTAGACACGAACCTCGCTGACGCAGAGACGGTTCGATACGTCGGCGACCTGCATGGGGCTTGTCAGTTGCGCGAGCCCGTTCGAATGGATGGAGAAATCAAGATCCTTGAATCCCTGATCTGGGCGTGCGAACACGGGCTGCCCCGTCGCCTTGAGTGCTTCGGCACGGGTTGTGATGTGTCGGGCCAGAATGGCCGCGGAGACCAGCAGCCCCAGAAGAACGACGATGAGGATCGCCTTTTCGTAGTGCTGCTTCAGCCAGCTCAGGTTCGAGGGCAACTTCACGGCTGCTTCTCCTGTTGCACGGCGCCCGCACCGGGCTTGTGGAAAGTGTAGAAGTCAATCTGCATGCGGACCTTCAGGGCTTCGCCCATGCCCGCGGTCACGCGCTCCTCGTGCTTGAGGGGGCGCCCGGGAGTCGCGGGCGTACCGGCGGTCGGAGACGTGGCAGGAACGACGGCGGAGCGCAGCGACGTGGGAATGTCCGCAACGAATTCGGACGCACCCGGAGCCGCGCCCGCCATCCCGGTCGAGTCGGCGGCTCGCGGGGTCCCGTCCGCAGGATTCATCTGCACCGGACGGGACATTTCGTTCCAGATGTCGATGTCGGACACCACGGAGAATACGGGGAGTTTGGGCAGAATGTTGAGGATGTCCCACACCGTGCTTTCCTTGGCGCTGAATGTCAGGATGAGCCGCTCCTTGACGAACAGGCCCGCAGGATCCTGAAAATAGCCGACGGCCGGTCCCGATGCCGCCGCGGTTCCGGCGGCGACATCTTCGCGCCGCACGACGCCGCCAGAGGCTGGGTCGCCGGCCGGGGCTTCGTCTTCGAAAACGTGCCGTTCGATCGACGCCAGTTCGCGGATTTGGGCGGAACAGATCGCGCGCAGGATTGTCTCGATCGCATGCAGTTGGCGGGACAGACGCGGGATGTCGCTCTTGACCGGAGGCTGTCCGCGGGAGTACCGCTCGAATCCATAGAAAAACGGCTGGGGAACCGCCACGCTGTTCGATGCGGCCGATTGGTTCATCGCCCGGATAGAGACGTTCAGTGCCTGCGGGAATCGGGCGGGCTCCATGGGCGCGGGGTTGAACTGGTTCTTGAGGAACGACGTTATCGTCCCGCCGAAGAACACCTCGAGGTTCTCGAGATTCTTCGCGGCCTGCGCAACATTCTCTTCGTTGGGGAACGGCACGCGATCCCCAAGTTGCTTCAGGGCGCGAGTGCCGGAATCGAGTTCCGCGCTCACATTCCCGTACTGCGAGGCCGAGCGCACGAGGAAGAAGATCAGCACGCCGGCGAGAACCGCTGTCACGGCGCCGCTGATCACCAGGACCATGTATTTGCGGATGTTCATAGTTCGAGCGGGGTCTTGAGGACAACGCGGATGGTGAACTCGTGAACGAAATCGTCCTTGCCGCCCATCGGCACGGCGACGATGTCCGTCTTGGCGTCAAAAAATGGCGACTCGCGAAGCGCGTCGCGGAACTTGATGATGTCCGACTGCTGGACCTTGTCCTTGTAGCCGAAACCGCTCATTTCGATGGCCTCAATGGCCAGCGGTGACACGGGACCCCCTTCAGCCGGCGCACCCGGCGATGCGGCAACGGGCGGGGGCGTGGGCGCCATGCCCGGAACAAACTCGCCACCACCGCCGCCGACCGGAGGCATGATCTCGGAGGTTCCGCCCTCGGCGGTCTCGCCCGGGCGGAGGGTGCTGAAGCGGACAATCCACATGCCGTCGATCAGCCGATTCCTCACATCCTCGACAATCTGCAACCACGCCGTCCGCTTGGCGGGCAGGGCGGCCAGTGTCTTGGTCTGGCCCTCGATCTCGCCGATCTTCTGCTCCTTCTCCGCCAGACGGCCCTCGATGTCCTTCAGCTGCCTCACCTGGCCTTGAAGTGTCGACAACCGTCCCTGCCCGAGCTTTGCGAGCCGGAGAAAATCGGCCGTCCACAGGCCCAGAAGCGCAAGGAACCCCACCATGGCCGCCACGAGGAACGGCTGGCGACGGTAGAAGGTCTCATCCCTTACGTATTTCGGGGGCAAAAGGTTGAGCTCGATCGGGCAGCCCAGCGAACGCCGCAGCGCAAGGCCAACCACTTCGCCCATAAGGTGGGCCTTCGACCCGATCTCCCCCGCGTCGATCGTGCTGCTGACCGAAACGTTGGTGAAGGGGTTCATGTAGTCGACGTCGATATGCAGCTTCTCCTTGAGGAACGTGTCGGTGTAGGAGATGATCGCCGTGCCACCCGTGAGCAGGGCAAGGCCCGGCTCGCCGCCGGATTGCTGCGTGCGGTAGAAGTTGATCGAACGGGTGATCTCGGTGTGCAGCCGGGTCATGATCGTACGGACCGTCTTCGAAACCTTGTCCGCCACTTGGCTCGCAGGCGCCTCGTACGCACCGCCGAACGCGACGAAGGCATGCGTCTTCTTCAACTTCTCAGCGTCCTCATAGGAGAGGTCGAACTCCCGCATAATCTGCTGGGTGATCGTGTTGCCGCCGACCGGGATGCTGCGGTTGAATACGCGGTTTTCCTCGATGAAGATGAGGTCGGTCGAGCGCGCACCCATATCGATGACCAGCGTGCACTTGGGAAGCTGGGCGTAGTTGTAGCGTACGGCGTTGTAGATCGCCATCGGCGCTACATCCACGAGTTCCGGATGCAGACCCGCCTTCTGAATCGCCTCGATCAACTGCTCGATGATCTCGGACTTCATGGCCGCGAGCATGACGTCGATCTCGCCGACGCCCGAGCCGATCAACTGGTAGTCCCACACAACCTCATTGATCGGGAAGGGGACGTTCTGCTGGGCCTCATACTGCACCATCTGCAGGATCTTGTCCTTGCTGACGGGCGGCAGCTTGACGAAGCGGGAGAAGACCTGCTGTCCGGGGACACTGATGAGAACCGCCCGCCCGGCTGGTACGCCGAGTTCGGCCATCATGTCCTGCAGTCCCAGTTGTACGTCGGTCAGGCGGTGTTCTTCGTTCGCCGGGTCCGCATTCAGTTCGCGCACGGCGTAGCGGATCAGCTCGAGTGTACCGCCCTTCTGGGGCGCGAAACATCCGAGTTTCAGGCTGCTGGCGCCGATGTCGAGCGCCAGGATCGTATCGGATCGAAGCATGACGGGAAACCCCCGGTTACTGGGCCTGACGCGGCTTCACCATCTCGAAGGCGTCGTAGTCAAGATGCGCGAACGGCGTGTCCTTCGGCTGCAGGACGTGACCGTCCTTCGGCGAAAGCTGTTCAATCCACTTGCGATACTGCTGCGGATCCGACGCGTCGGCGCCGACCGGACGCCCCTGAGTTCGGAACTCAACCGCAAAGCCCTCCGCCTTGCCGTAACGGCGAAGCAACGAGGGATGGACGTACGCTTGGGCGCGATGCACGCCCTTCATGATGTGAACGAAGGTCTCTTCGCCCTTCAGGAGGATAAAGGGTTCCTTTGCATCCCCCGTCTTCATGAGGACGTAGAAGGTCAGAGTCAGGTCGTCCGTCCACTCGGGTTTCGTCTCGTAGATCACGTCCATCTGGTACCACTCCACCTTCTTGGGGTTGAGCGAAGTGTACGACTTCGCCTGCACCTCCGGGGAGCGCACAAGGTTGCCCGTGACCTTCAGTCTGCCCAAGGGGTTCGCACCCGCCGGCGCTTGGGCGGCCGCCGGAAAAACGAGCATGGACGACAGCACGACCGTGCCGAGCGCCACACTGAAAGGCCGGGAAACGATGGACATGACCGCGTTCTCCTTCCCAGTTCGTTCGCGGGCTTTTGCACCCGCGGCACATTCTTACCCCAACCGGTTGGGGAAGTGAAAGAGAAAAAGCACGCGGGGTTGCGCCGGGCGGGTTGATGGCCCTATCCTGATCGCTTGTTTAAGGAGACCCTCATGCGCGTTTATAACCTGTTTCCGCTGATCGCCGGACCGATGACGGGATGGGCCGGCCACTTCGATCGCGCGGCCGGAATGGCGTTCAACTGGATCTTTTTGAACCCTGTCCAGAAGCCCGGCCGGTCGGGCAGCCTCTACTCCATCGCCGATCCGTTCGCCGTCGATCCGCGTCTCGTCGATCCCGCAGGCCCCCCCGCATCGGCACAGTTGCGCGCCGCGATCGATGCCGCCCATGACCGCGGCCTGCGCGTCATGGCCGACCTGGTCATCAATCACTGCGCGTCCGACGCCCCGGTGGTCGGCGAGCATCCCGAGTGGTTCCGCTGGCAGAACGGAGACGTGGAGCATCCGGGCTGCGATGAGGATGGCGCACGTGTGACGTGGATGGACCTCGCCCGGTTCGACTATACCGGCACGCGCGACCGCGCCGGACTTGTCGACCACGCGTGGCGCATCGTCGAGCATCTGGTTTCGCTGGGATTCGACGGCTTCCGGTGCGATGCCGCCTACCAGGTGCCGGGCGACGTCTGGTGCACGTTGATCGGCCGCGGTCGCACGCTCCGCTCCGATCTTGTTTTCGCCGCCGAAACCCTTGGATGCACGGCCGACCAGACCCGCGAGACCGCGCGTGCCGGCTTCGATTACGTCTTCAACAGCGGAAAATGGTGGGACTTCGGCAGCCCGTGGCTCATGGAGCAATACACGCTCGTCCGCGAAACCTGCGGGTCCATCGGCTTTCCCGAGAGCCACGACACCCCGCGCCTGTTCGACGAAAGCGGCGGCAATGTCGCCGTCATGAAGCAGAGGTACCTCTTCGCCGCGCTCTTCTCGGCGGGCGTCTTCATGCCCGTCGGATTCGAGTTCGGATTCCGCCGCCGGTTGCATGTCGTGCATACACGGCCCGAGGACTGGGAGACTCCAGGCTGCGACTTGACGGACTTCGTGCGGCGCGCCAACGAGTTGAAACGCGACCACGGCGTCTTCCGGGAGGACTGCCCCGCCCACATCATCCCGTGGGAGAACCCGAACATCCTCGTGCTGTGGCGCGGCGCCCTCGGAAGCCGCGAGGAGGCGCTGCTGATCCTCAATAAGGATGTTCATGCCCACCAGCATTTTCACGCCCACTCGCTCCGCCCGCTCGTGCAGTCAGGAGCCGCCCTGACGTGCGTCTCGCCGGAGAACCCGCTGGACCATGTGTCGGAGCCCTTTGACTACGGCCTCCGGCCCGGCGAGGGCATCGTCCTCGTCGCCACGCGGTGAGCCTCGGATTGTTTCACGCCTGCGGGGTTGAACGTTTTGCGGGGCAGTGGGTCTCTACTCTTGCGAATCGATTCGGGACGAAGGTCCCGGGAAGGAGTCGAAAACGTGAAACGAATGTTGATGGTGGTGTTGACCGGGCTTGCCGTGGCATCGGGCGCATGGGCGAAGGATGTCGCCTATCTCGGCGTGGCGACGGAGCCGCTGGATCCCATGACCGGCCGTCACCTCGGCCTCGGAGAAGGCGTCGGCCTCGCCGTCGTGTTTCTGGATGAGAAGGGGGTTCTGGGCGACCGGGTTGAAGAGGGTGACATCCTTCACAAATTCAACGACCAGCTTCTCGTGAGCCCCGAGCAACTGGCGATCCTGGTCCGCCGCGAGAAGCCGGGCGGCAAGGCGGAACTGACCGTGCTGCGCGGTGGCAAGGCGGAGACGATCGAGGTCAAGCTGGGGTCGATCGACAGCGCACAGCTCCCGTCGCTGCAGCCGCAGCTTGGCTGGGGACGGCAGATGATGGGGCCTCACGTCTTCCCCATGCCGGGTCCGCAGGGCGGCGGCCCGGGGACGCCGGACATGCGCGAGTGGATGGAGGATTTCCAACAGAAGATGCGCCAGTGGCACGGCAACCGGTTCGGCCCTCCGGCGCAGGACGACGAGGATGATGCCGCTGCGCCTGAGGCGAAGCCGGGCCGCCCGAAGGTCGAGGTGCATTCGAGCGCCACAAGCGTCGTGAGCGAGACGAAGGATGGCGTGACCGTCACTCTGACGAACCGGGATGGGACCCGGACCGCGAAGATCGAGAAGGACGACAAGATCGTCTTCGACGGTCCCGTGAACAACGACAAGGAAATGAAGAAGGTCCCCGAGGAGTTCCGCGACCGCATTGGCGGAATGCAGGACCGGGTCAAGGTCGACATTCAGACGCAGGAGGATTCCGCGCCGGCGCCCCGTCGGGCCGGAAGGAAGAACGTCCTGTAAGGTGCTTCAGACAAGAATTTGGGCGAACGGGCCGCCGTCCCTCCCCCCCCTCCAACCCGGCGGCTCGTTCGCCTTTTCTTTTCCAACCCTTGGATCGTCGGACTGGCCGGCGTCCAAGGGAAGGACGATCGAATCGCCCGTTCGATTCCGATCGATGACGGCGCTTGCGTTCGGCGTGGGGCAGGATGATATTGCCGCGGGGACCGAGCCATGTCAGATCTCTTCTTCAAGTGCCCCGGCTGTGCGCAGGATATCGAAGCGCCCGACGATCTGGCGGGCACGATGATCAATTGCCCCGGGTGCGACCAGCTCCTCCGGGTGCCCGGCGAGCCGCGCATCAGGGGCGAGTTCATCTTCCTGTGTCCGGCGTGCGGTCAATCCATCGACGTGCCGGCCGATGCCTCCGGTGTCCACCTGCCGTGTCCCGGGTGCGGAGCGACCATCAATGTGCCCGAACCCCCGCCCCCGCCCGTTCCGGGGCCGGATCCGTCGCCCTTCTCTTCCGACCCTGGAGCCGTGGAGGCGGAGAAGAAGGGGGCCACGTCGAAGATCGACCTGCCGTTGGGTGACAGCGTGCCGCCGCCGCAGATGCGGACGGTTCTCATCAAGCGTAGCCGGGGCGTCCAGAAGGGCGAGATCCCGCGCGTGCCCGCTTCGCCCGAGGATTCGGATGTGTCCGCCAGTCCGCGCAAGGGCGGGTTGTTCGGCTGGATGAAGCGCTAGAGTTGCCCCGTGGCTTCCTGCAGCCGCGTCCACTCGTCGAAGTAGGCGGATGCCCATTCCCCGTCGGATCCCTCGGCGGTATCCATCAGGAGTTGGCGGACATGCTCCTGCTCCTCGTCATACTGCTCGGCTGTGAACCGTCCGCAAATCCGGGCCATCCGCAGCCAGAGCAGGTATGTGGAAAGTGCGTCGCAGCAGTTGTACTGGACGATGGACGTCCATTGTCCGGCCAGCCAGAGATGGGCGACCTGGTCGCCGGCGGCCCCGAATTTCCCCGGGATGCCGGACAGTGAGGCGATTTCGTGCAACGAGACGGATCCCTTGCCCCAAGATGAGACCAGTTCCATCAGGTCGACGTTCCACTCGTTCTGGTTGCCCTTCGCGAGATAGTCGGGACTGCCCTCCCACGGCTTGTCGGGCCGGCGGAGGAACTCGGCACAAGGGAGCCCGAGTACGACGGCGCGTTGGACAAGGATCCGTAGATCGGACGACTGCGAGTTGAAGCCAACCAGTTGGGGCTTGTGCTTCCCGACCGCATCGAGGAATCGTCCCACGATCGCCGACTCGGTGCACTGCGCGGCGTCGGCGCTGTCGCGCGGCAGCCAGATGAGGTTCAGCTTGGTCTGCCCCCCGGCACTGCGGCGCTGAACGGCGGCGATGGAGAGCACCCGGCAAAGGACGGTCTTGAGAAAGGGGAAGGGATCCTCCGCCGTCGCCCCGTTACGCTTCCACATTTCCGCCAGCACGGCGGCGTCCGGAAGATCCGGCGGCAGCCCGTAGAGAACGCGGCCGGCCGCGGGATCCGGCGCCCATTCCGCATCAAAGGCCCAGACAGTGTCCTGGATGGCACGCAGCATGGTGTCGCAACTCCCGAGATTTCCGACATGGTGCCGCTCGCGGCGGAGCGGGACAAGGAGATTCGTCCCCCTGTCCGTCCCCGGCTCCGGCTGTGGCTTGAGCGGGGGGGGAAGCGGCGTATGATGGCCCAATGAAATCGATGCGTCTCCCGACGCCGGAGGAGATCGCCGACCGCATGGACCGGTTTGCGGCCGCCCTGCCTCCGCGGGGTCGCGTCGTGATCGTGCCGCACGACTATCCGGATCCGGATGCCTTGGCGACGGCCGGCGCCCTTCACCTTCTTCTCGAGCGGCGGTTCAAGGTGCGCAGCCGGATCGTGTTCAGCGGCATGGTGGCCCGGGCGGAGAACCGGGAGATGGCCCGTCACTTCCGCTACCGGCTGGTTCCGTTGGAGAGCGTCCGTGTTCCCCGGCGGAGCATTCCGGCACTCTTCGTCGACGCGCGGCCGGGATCGGGCAATGTGACCGTGCCGCGCTGGATGAAGCCCGTGGCCGTCTTTGACCATCATCCGATTCCGCATGGAGGTGGGTTTCCTGAGGGTGTGTTCGCCGACGTGCGACCCTCCATCGGCGCGTGCGCCAGCCTGATGAACGAGTACCTATCTGCCGCAGGCATCGCGGTGCCGGCCTGGCTGGCGTCCTGCATGGTGTACGCGATCGGAACGGAGACGGTGGACTTCACGCGCGGCGGATCCCCCGTCGATCGCGAGGCGGTGCTCGCCCTTCTGCCGCGGGCCAGCCTCCGTATGTTGGGCGGGATCAAGCATGCGCCGCTGCCGCCCCTGTACTTCTCGCAGTTGCAGGAGGCGATCGCGAACGCACGGCTCTATGGACGCGTGGCGTGGAGCCATCTGGCCGAGGTGCCGCACCCGGAGATTATCCCGGAGATTGCGGACCGCCTGGCCCGGATCGAGAGGATCTCATTCAGCTTTTGTACGGGATTCCACCACGACACGCTGGTGGTCTCCGTGCGGAGCAATCGCCGCGATGCGCGATGTGGATCCATCGTCCGGGCGGCGGTGGGCAGCCTGGGGCCGGCCGGCGGACACGACCGCATGGCGGCGGGATCGGTGGCGGTGTCGGGGCTTGGTGCGAAGGACCGGGAAGCCCTGGTTGAGCGGATCCGCCATTCGCTCCTGACCCGCATGGAGCGCCGGAAGCCGGCCCGCTCCGCATCGGGCGGGCTTCCCTCGCGCCGTCTGGCGCCGGCCGCGCCGGACTCGGGACTCGATGCGCCGCCGGCTGAATCAAATCCGGGCGCGCGCGCGGACTAGGGCGTCGCGGCCGGAGGAGAAGCGGATACATCCACCGGCTTCGCGGAGATTTTCCCCCGGATCGTGTCACGGTAGAAGGCATCCTTGTCCTCGGCGGCGAGCAGGCCGTCGACGATGGCGGGATCGACCTTCTCGTAGTCGATGACGTCTCCAGCGCGCGTGACGACCGTGAGCGTCATGGGTGCCGCATCGTACCGGATGCTGTAAAGTTCCGTCGTGCGCAGCGTGACGAAGCGGGCCCCCCCGCCGGTCGTCGCCACACATCCGGCCAGCGCCAGGGCAAGCCCGATCGGGGCGGCCCAGTTCTCCACCATTCGTGTCATCCGATTCATGGGGTGCCGTCTCCTGATACCGTGAGGATACGCATCCACCGTTCGCGGCGCAAGAACGGCGAGGCGCGATCATCGGAGTTGTGCGTGGGTGGCCCGGCGGGTGCGTGATGGAGGCGGTTCATGGAGAGGGGAACCCCGCGTGCCGGTCGTGATCCGGGTGACGCAAAAAAAAAGAAGAAACCGTTTGAGTCCCGCATGGGCTGTGGTAGGATGTCCGTGGAAGAGCGTGCGTACGTTTATCTCATGGGTTCCTCACCCTGACCTCCTTGGCGTACGCCGCTCTTCTTTTTTTTGGCGGGAGGTCTACGGGGCGGGGCGGGCGGGCGCCCCGTGGATGACCTCGAGCGCGATGCGGGCGCGCTGGGCCAGTTCTGGATAGTCCTTCGTGTAGGTCTTCACAAACTCTTGGAGCACATACGCGGCATCCGAGGTGCGCCCCTGGCGGTTCAGGGTCAGCCCCAGGTTATAGAGCGCGTGGAGCGAACTGACCTCCTCGTCCAGCGCCTTGCGATACTCCGATTCCGCCTCGGCGAACCGCCCGGTCCTGAATAGGGCGTTCCCCAGCAGCACGCGGATCGTTCCGTTCACGCCGCGTGAACTGTCGAGGAATTCGTGGTAGAGGCGGATCGCCTGTTCGTGATCGCCTGCGCGCTGGCATTCCCGCGCAAGATTGAGGAGAGCCTCCGCCGAGGATCCGGGCATCGACTTCCATTGCAGGGTGAATACGGCGGCGCCGATCAGTCCCAGGGTCGCCAGGCTGACCGCCAAGGCGGCGAGCCCCCTTCGATGGGTCTCCATCCACGCTGCGAGCCGTCCCGGGCGGTCGCCGACAGCCGAGGCCGATTGCAGTAGAATCGCCACCAGTGCGGCCGCCATCACGCTCGATTCCACCGGCTCGGCGGGCAGGTCGGACGCGGGCGCCGATGCCAGATTGGCGGGCAACCGCCCCGTGCGGTCGAGGCACTCCGCAAGTCGGTCGATCAACAGATCCCGGTACCGTTCCACGGCCGGAGTGGGTACACCGCGGCGGAGTGCAATCCAGAGGACGGCCTGATGGGTCGCCGGCACCGGTGGGTCGGAGGGATCGTCCGGCCATCGCTCCCACAGGGCAATTCCGGACCCCGTTCCGAGCGGCGCGCCGGAGAGCAGGCGGGCCTGGAGAGGCCCGCGCGTGTCGCCCGGAAGGCCGGGGAAGATCAACGGCATGAACGTGGACATCGTTACGCGGCTGATCGGCGCGCCGGTCTCGTCGCGGTCCCGGTAGGCCGTGGTTTGCGGATCCCACAGAAACTCCTCCAGCGCCCGCTCGTAGACCCGCAGGTACGGGCGAAAGCGTGTGTCCGCCCCGCCGCCCGCCCCGCCCCGACTGGCCAGGGAGAGCACGGCGTCGATCTCGGCCAGGATCATGGCCGTAAGATCCGCCGTGACGAGACCGGGATCCCAGACATCGGGGAGGAACGACTCCGACCGCGTTCGCCATCGCGGCCTTCCGACGCCGGAAGGATCATGGTGGGCCAGCGTCCATTCGAGATGCCGCTCCAGGGCCGGCAGCACGGCGGCGATGAAATCCGGATGAGGTGAGTTGCCGGCCGCCAGACTCGCGGCCACCGCGATCAGCGGCCAGGGGGCATGGGCGTCCGGGGTGTAGCCGTCGGAACGGACCCGTTGGGGAAACGACCCGTCGGCGTGCTGCACGGCGATGGCTGAGAGGACAAGATCGCGCGCGACGTCCGGATCGATGATGGCCCATGCGGCACAAAGGGGCAGCAGTTCGTTGAGATGCATCTCGTCGCCGGCCGTTCCGTCGGCTGCGCTCCACCGGGCCGGAAGTGCACCTTCGGGATCATGGAGTCGAGCGCGCAGTACCTCCGATGCGTGGGCCAACAGCGCGCCGCCCGCGGCGACGCCGCCCATCTCCGGCGTTTCCGGTTGCGACCCGGGTTCCGGGGTGCGCTCTTCGCGGCTATAGGTGTCACTCATCGATCGGTCACCGCCACATCCCGCGGTGTCCGACCAGTATTGCGGAACGCGAACCGCGGGGCAAGCCGCATGCGGTCGCCCGGACCGCGGGGGGGGATCCGGCACACGGCCTCCGCAACTCCAGACAGCCGGGACGGCGCGCGGTTCCGAGCGCCTCGCTGGAAGCACCGGAAGCGCTTTGCATCCGCCGCCTTCCAATGTTACAGTAGACGAATTGTAAGGAGTCTCCCGACGTGGACAATCCCGATCCCAAGCCCCGGCGCGATGATGAGCAGGAAGGACAGCGTGTCCCCATGCGTGGCATGCTGATATGGATGCTCCTCCTTCTCCTGTTTTTTAGCATGTTCCACCTGTTCTCCCAAGGGCAGGAGCGGCGCATCCGCGTTCCGTACAGTCCCGACTTCGTCCAGATGGTGAAGGACAAGAAGATCCTCAAGTGCGAGGTCATTCTGGAAGTTTCCGGCGGGCAGTACGTCAGCGGCGAACTGACCGACCTCGATCCGAAAACGGGCAAGCCGGTGAAGTTCCGCACGGACATCGTCGTCACGGACAACTTCCCGCAGGAACTGGCGGACAACGGTGTCCATTTCGAGTTCAAGCCCCAAAACCCGTACCTGTGGCAGATGCTGACGGGCGCCGTTCCGTTCCTCATCCTGATGGGGCTGGTGTACTTCCTGTTCGTGCGTCAGATGCGCATCGCCGGTCGCGGCGCCATGAGTTTCGGAAAGAGCCGTGCCAAGATGCTGACGCGGACGAAGAACCGTATCACCTTCGAGAATGTGGCCGGTGTGGATGAGGCGCGCGAGGAGGTCCAAGAGATCATCGAGTTTCTGAAGAACCCGAAGAAGTTTCAGCGTCTCGGCGGACGGATCCCGAAGGGGGTTCTGCTGGTCGGCCATCCGGGCACGGGCAAGACTCTCCTCGCGAAGGCGATCGCCGGCGAGGCGCAGGTTCCCTTCTTCAGCATCAGCGGATCGGACTTCGTCGAGATGTTCGTCGGCGTCGGCGCCTCGCGCGTCCGCGACATGTTCGAGCAGGGCAAGAAGCATGCCCCCTGCATCATCTTCATCGACGAGATCGACGCGGTCGGCCGTAGCCGGTTCAGCGGGATCGGCGGCGGGCATGACGAGCGGGAGCAGACGCTGAACGCCCTGCTCGTGGAGATGGACGGCTTCGATACGCAGGAGGGTGTCATCATCGTGGCGGCAACCAACCGTCCCGATGTGCTCGACCCCGCGCTTTTGCGTCCCGGACGCTTTGAT
>CAYRFK010000052.1:0-8611 GCA_964423465.1 uncultured Verrucomicrobiota bacterium
GTCAGGCTGGAGACATCCGACCGGCCGTTGTACTTCCAGAACTTGCTGTCCTTCTGGTTCAGGAAGAGCTGCACGATGCGGATGCCCGCCGCGGCCAGCTCCTTCGCGAGTTCGGCGTTGGTGTGGTCGCCAAAGCCGAGTGTCGCGATGCCGATCTTAAGGCCGGCCTTGCGTTCCGCCGCACCGGCGCCCGCCGTGGCGCCCAGTCCGCACAGGGCGGCCATGCCCGCCGCGCCCCGAAGAAGATCCCGTCGAGTGGAGTTCATCGTTCCGTTCATCCTTTCCTTCAACTGCGCTCTGAAACACCATCCCGGCCGGCGTCATCGCCGCCGGCTACAGCAGTCTCCGCTTGCGAATTCTGTAGCCGGGGGCGGTGACCCCGGCCACCTTGCGCCCCGAAGCGTCATCCCCGCCGGCTACAGCGTCCACCCCGCCCGGTACTCCCGGTGCAGCAGCTTGTTGGCGGCCTCGTCGTTCGTGATCTTCAGGGCCGGGCCGTCCCACATGATCTTCTTTCCGGCGCGCAGGGCGACATTGCCGAGCATGCAGGTTTCGGTGAGGACGCCGGCGTGGTCGGGGAAGTTCGCGCCCGGCTGCGGGCCGCCGCGGCAGGCGTCGACGAATTCCTTGTAGTGCCCCGGCGAGCGCGGGAGAGTCTTCGGTGCGCGGCCATAGGCCTTCATCTTGGTCTCGGGGATGATGCGGTGGCCGTAGATCGTGCCCTTGTCGCCGACGTAGACGGTCTCGTAGCCGCGCCCGGTGCGGGGCTCCATGTCGGTGGGCAGCGGCGGAAGGAGTCCGCCGTCGTACCAGTTCAGCTTCACCGGCGGCCGTTCGCCGCGTGCGGGGAATTCGAAGCGGGCGATGACGCCCAGCGGGTAGACCTCGGGGAACATCTTGGTCGAGCAGGCCTCGACGCTGACCGGATGCTTGAGATCCAGCGCCTTGAAGACGGTCGAGAGCTTGTGGCAGCCGAGGTCGCCGAGCTGGCCGGTGCCGAAGTCCCACCAGTTGCGCCAGGTCCACGGATGGTATTCGGGATGATAGGGGCGCTCCGCGGCCGGGCCGAGCCAGAGGTTCCAGTCGAAGCCGTCGGGCACGGGCGGCGTTTCGGACGGCCGGTCCTGGAGGGCCGGGTAGTGCCAGAAGCGGGCCGGGATCGCGACATGGACCTCGTGCACGTGGCCGATGGCGCCGTCGAGGATCATCTCGCGGACGACGCGGTCCTCCTCCGTCGCCTGACCCTGGTTGCCAAGCTGCGTGGCGACGCCGGCCTTGCGGGCCTCCTCGGCGACGGCGCGCGATTCGGCCACCGACCAGGCGAGCGGTTTCTCGCAGTAGACGTGCTTCCGCTTCCTGAGGGCCGCCATGGTGATGACGGCGTGGGAGTGGTCCGGCGTCGCGACGACGACCGCGTCGACATCTTCCTTCTCGAGGAGCTCGCGATAGTCCGCATAGGCGCGGCAACCGCGGCCGGCCCCGCCCTTGCCCGCGTAGTGCTCGTCGGTCAGGCGGCGGGCGGGCTCGCGGCCGGCGGGGCGGCCCTCGCCGCCCTTGGCCCAGTCCCACGAGATGTAGCCGCCGCCCTCGCGGTTGACATCGCAGACCGCGACCACCTGGATCTCGTCGAACGCGATCAGGTTCATGAGGTCGATGGTGCCCTGCCCGCCGCAACCGATCACGGCGAGGGTGGTCTTCGAGTTCGGCGCTGTCTGGCCCGGACCGCCGAGGACGCGACGCGGCAGGATGGTAAACGCGGGAGCGACGGCGGCGGCGGCGAGGAACTTCCGGCGGGAGATATCCGGCTTCATGCGTGCGGTTCCTTTCCCTTTTTGACCGTGGCGGTGACTGTACCGGTTTGGGCGAGAAGAGGCGAGAGGCAGTCCTGCACGTAGCGGCCGTTGGCGAGCGTGACGGCGTCGGGCTCCGCCTCGGCCTGCGGCGATTCCTCCTCGACCATGATCCAGCCGTCGAATCCCGAATCGCGCAAGCCGCGGACGAGCGCCGGGAAGTCGATGATGCCCGCGCCCATCGCCGTCCACGTCCCTTGACGGTCCAGGTCCTTGAAATGCACGTGGCGGATGAGGGGCCGGTAGGTGCGGAACACCTCCACCGGATCCATTCCGCCGTTGGCGATGTGGCCGGCGTCGGGTGCGAAGCCGACCGCGACCGCGTCGAGGCCCTCGCCCATGACTCGGTAGTCCTCGCGCGTGCGGAAGACCGAGCCCGGCGGGGAATTCGGGTGGAAGGAGGCCACGATGCCATGGGACTTGGCGCGGCGGCCGATCGCGTTGAGGCATGCGAGAGCGTCGTGCTGGCTGCGGCCGAGGTCGGCCCGGTCGGAACCGGGCAACTGGGCGAGGACCAGCTGGGCGCCCGGGAAGCGGGACACGTAGGCGAACGCGCGGTCGGCTTCGGCCCGTTCGGCATCGGTCTCGGCCGACTGCGCCCAGGGCAGGGCCAGGGTCAGGGCGGCCAGTTGGAGACCGCGGCGGTCCAGGGTTTCGGCGAAACGGCCGGGGGCGTCGTAGAAGTCGCCCAGCATGCAGGTCTCCAGTTCGAACCCCGCGAAGCCGGCGGCCTGCACGGAGTCGAGGATGTGCTCGAGGCGGCCGACGAAGCGGCCGGACATCTGCCAGGTGTAGGCCTGGCAGCCGAAGGAGAGGGTTCGTTTCATGGGGCGTCTCCGGTTTGCAGGAAGGCGAGGGTCCGCTGATTGAACGTCTCCAGCGCCTCCCAGTGGTGGGCGTGGCCGCACCCCGGCATCACGAGCAGCCTCGATCCGGGGATCTGGCGGTGCAGGGTTTCGGCGTAATGCAGCGGGGTGAAGATGTCGCGGTCGCCCGCGGTGATCAGCGTCGGCGCGCGGATGCCGCCCAAGCGGCCGGTCGCATCGTGCCCGATGCACGCGGCGCACTGCGCGGCAAAGGCGGCCAACGGCATCGGGTGGGAATGACCGGCGCCGGCCGCCTCACGAGCGAGGAGGTCGTCCATCCGGGCGGCGTGGTGGTCCGGCGTGAAGATCCACAACTGGAGCATGCGCGTGAAGGCGGACGGGGCCGATGTGGCGGCCAGGGCCTCGAACATCTCGAAGATCCGCACCGTGTAGGCATCACATCGAGGCCACGCGCTCACCAGGACGAGCCGGTCCACCCGGTCCGGCGCCCGCAACGCCATCTCCTGCGCGATACAGCCGCCCATGGAGATGCCGGCGACGTGCGCCCGGGCCACGCCCAGCGCATCCATGAGGGCCACCATGTCGTCCGCCATCGTCGCCGTCGTATACGGTCCGGACGGCTTGCCCGAGCGGCCGGCGCCGCGATTGTCCGGGATGATGCAGCGAAAATGGCGCTCGTAGGTCCGGACGTGCTCCTCCCACAGCGAGCCGTCGGCGCCGAGGCCCATGATCAGGAGCAGCGGTTCGCCGCGGCCCCGATCCTCGTAGTGAAGGTCAATTCCGTTGGCGTGAATCCGGGGCATGGCCGTCCTTCCCTCTTCGGTTCGCCTTCATGACGGTCCCCATGCTAGCCGGACGGCACCGCCACGCATTGGCCACGAGCGTCGACTTCTTGTATTTTCCAGCCATGAATGATCGTCGGATCGCCCTTCGGTTTCAGCAGACGTTCCTGACGCGGATTGGCGGCGGGTTGCAGCTCTCCTCGCTTTTCGAGGCCCTGCCGGCGGTGGCATTCTTCGCGAAGGACGAGGCCAGCCGCTTCGTGCGCGCGAACGGGCCGCTGGTGCGCATCCTCGGGTGCCGCCACGAGTGGGAGATCCTGGGAAAGACGGACCTCGACTTCCGGCCGCCCGAGGTGGCGGCGGTCTACCTTGAGGAGGATCGCCGCGTGATGCGATCGGGACACTCCCTCGCGCCGCACCTCCAGATGGTGCCCGAGGTCGGCGGGGCGATCCGGTGGCAACTGGTGACCAAGGCGCCGCTTCGCGACCGGCGCGGACGGGTGTGCGGTGTGGCGGGCGCGATGTACGAACCGGGCGGCGCATGGGGGCTGCTCCCGTCGTTCCACCGGATCGAGCCGGCACTGCGGCACATCCACGAGCGCTTCGCGGAGCCGCTGACAAGCCGCGGCCTTGCGGCGCTCGTTCATCTTTCCGAGCGCCAGTTCGTGCGCCGGTTCCGGGAGATGCTCGGTGTCCCGCCGATGCGCTACGTCGTTCGCCAGCGTCTCCACGCGGCCTGTCGCGACCTCGTCGTCACGGACCATCCCGCCGGGACCATCGCCCTCGACTGCGGCTTCTACGACCAGAGCGCTTTCACCCACGCCTTCCGCGCCAGATTTGGTTTGACGCCTTCCGACTATCGCCGACGCCATCTCGGGCATACCGGGGCCGACGTGGCCGTGCCCGACAGCCCGTGACGCTCGGGCACGCCGTCCTCGGGCGTGCCATCCCCGTGCGAGCCTTGGTCTCGCTGGTCCGTCTGGCACACCACAGGGGGGCGGAGTTTATTAAGTGTGTCCCCCGCCCGCGCGTGACGACGGGCGACCGGCGGATCATGTGTGCAGCGAGATCTCGGAGGCTCCCAGAAGGCTCAACATGGCACGAAACAGGGGATGACGAACCGGACGCAGCCGGTACACCCCGTCCTCGCGGCCGACAATGCCGCGGGTGTGCATCAACACGAGATGGCGCTTCAGGGCGCGGAGCGGAATGCCCGTGCCATGCCGCAGCACGGCAACCGCGCGCGGCCCCTTCAACAACTCCCGGACGATCGCAAGACGCCTCGGATGAGTGAAGCAGGATGCGATCCGGAGAAACGCGGCATTGAAAGCCACTCCCGGCGTTCGCAGGCCGGCCCGAATGGCCGCAGTGAGAACTCCCGCGTCGGCGACCTGGGGATCCGGCGAGAGCCGGTAGCGGACTTCGCTCCCCACGCGCGTCGCCGCCAACAGCCCCCGCGAGTTCAGCCGCCGCAACTCCTGGCTCGCTCGGGACAGCCCGATCCGCAGGCGACCGGCCATCTCGGTGACCGTCAGTCCCGGTGACCCCATCACCAACCGCAACATGCGGACCCGCGTCGCACCCGCCAGGATGCGGCACGTCCTCCAGAGCGTCGGATTCAGCGATGCGCCAGCCATGGGGACACACTTTATGAAGTCTGTCCTCCTGTGCCAAGCCCCCGGAAGTCTGCTATCCTTGGCCGAATGAGTGGAAACCGGACCACGGACACGACGCCGGGATGGGCCGCGGTACTGGCGGAAGGACTGGGCGGGAACTTGGATTTGTCACCGCTGGCCCGGCGGCTCTACAGCCAGGACGCCTCGATCTACGAGCAACGCCCGCTTGGCGTTGCCCGGCCCCGCAACGCCGACGACTGCGCGGCGATCGCGCGCGCGGCCGTGGAGCACGGATTCAGCCTCATCCCGCGCGCAGGCGGCACCAGCCTCGCCGGACAATGCGTCGGCCCGGGCCTCGTCGTCGAGGTCACGCGGCACATGAACCGTATCGTGACCATCGATCCGGACGCGCGAACCGCACGCGTCGAACCGGGTGTCGTACAGGACGACCTCAACGACGCAGCCGCCCCGCACAACCTCATGTTCGCGCCGGACACCTCGACCTCGAAGCAGGCCGGCATCGGCGGCATGATCGGCAACAACTCGTGCGGCGCCTTTTCCGTCCGCTTCGGCACCACACGCGACCACGTCCTCGCCGTGGACGCCGTGCTTGCCGACGGCTCCCCGGTCCGCTTCGGCCCGCTGGACGGTCCCGCCCTCGACGCGAAGATGCGCGAGGATTCGCCGGACGGCCGCATCACGCGCGCGGTGTTCGACATCGTCGACCGCCACCGCGCTTTGATCCTCGAACGCTCGCCCAAGCCGTCCGTCCGCCGCCGCAACGCCGGCTACGCCCTCGACGCCCTCGCCAACGGCCGGCCGTGGAACCCGGACGGCGCCCCCTTCAACCTTGCGCGCCTCCTCTGCGGCAGCGAGGGCACGCTGGCGCTCCTCACCGCCGCCGACGTCCGGCTCGTCCCCCGCCCCGCCGCCCGCCGCCTCATCTGCGCGCATTTCACCTCGGTGGAGGATGCATGCCGCGCAACGGTACCGATCCTCGCGCACAACCCGGCTGCGGTGGAACTCATGGACGGCGCCCTCCTCGAGGCCACCCTGCACCATCCCGCCCAGGCCCCCAACCGGTTCTGGATCGAAGGCGAGCCCGGCGGCGTGCTGGCGATCGAACTGTGGGCCGAGGACGAAGCCGCCGCGGACCGCGCCACCGAAGCCCTCCTCGCCGATCTGCGCGCCCGCGGCCTCGGCTACGCGCACCCGGTCGTCCCCGCCGCGCGCATGGCCCGCGTCTGGGTGCTGCGCAAGGCCGGCCTCGGCCTGCTGACCGGGATCCCCGGCGACGCGAAGCCCGTCACCGCGATCGAGGACCTGGCCGTCGCGCCGGAGGACCTCGCGGATTTCGTGATGGAGGTCGACGCCCTGACCGAGAGCCTCGGCTGCCCGTGCGTCTACTACGGCCACGCCTCCGTCGGCCTGCTGCACTACCGGCCGATGCTCAACTTCAAAGACGCCGACGACCTCCGGACCTTTGAGCGCCTCTGCGCCGGAGTCGTGCCGATCGTGCGCCGATTCGGCGGCAGCCTGTCCGGCGAGCATGGCGACGGCCGCCTCCGCGCGCCCTTCCTGCGCGAGGCGCTGACCCCGGAACTGTACGACCTGTGTATCCAGGTGAAGCGCATCTTCGACCCGCATCGCATCCTGAACCCGGGCAAGATCGTCGACCCCGCCCCCCTTACCGCCGACCTCCGGACCTCGCCCGCGACGCCGGTCCCGGACATCGCGACAGAGTTCGACTGGTCCCGCACCGTCGGCTTCGTCCGCGCCGCCGAGGCCTGCAACGGCGCCGGGGTCTGCCGCCAGAGCGCCGGCCGAGGCCTGATGTGCCCGACCTACATGGCCACCGGCGACGAAGCCCACACGACCCGCGCCCGCGCGAACCTGCTGCGACAATCGCTGACCTCCGGTACCCCGGATGCAACGTGGAGCGATCCCGATCTGGCTGCGGCGATGGACACCTGCCTCTCCTGCAAGGGCTGCAAGCCGGACTGCCCGTCCGGCGTCGACCTCGCCCGCATGAAGGCCGAGTGGCTGCAGAAACGCAACGACCGGGATCTGCCGTCGCTCCGCAGCCTCGCGATGGGCTTCTACGCCACCGCCGCCCGCGCCGCGCGCATCGCACCGGGCATGGTCTCGCGCATTGCGAACTCGGCCGCGGTCAAGATGTTGCTCGGGATCGCGCCTAAGCGGACCGTCCCACCCTACGCCCGCCGCACCCTCGCCCAGTGGGCCCGCGACCGGCACCCGCGCGCCGCGGCCGGCACGCGCGGGGAGGTGGTGCTGCTCAACGACGAGTTCACGAACTACGGCGAACCCGAGATCGGCATCGCGGCGGTTGAGGTTCTGGAGGCGGCGGGCTGGAACGTGCGGCTCACGCACGGGCTGGAGTCCGGCCGCACACAGATCTCGAAGGGATTCCTCCGCGCCGCGCGCCGTCGCATCGAACGGGCGGTCGAAGCCCTCGCGCCGGATGCGGAAAAGGGCACGTGGATTCTCGGCGTGGAGCCGTCCGCAATTCTCACGCTCTGCGACGAGGCGCCGGACCTCGTTACGCCCGCGCTGCGCGCAAAGGCGCTGAAGGTTGCGGGGCGATGCGTCCTCTTCGACGACTTCATCGCGCGCGAGGCGGACGCCGGCACCCTTGCCGACCTCCCGTTCGCCCGCCTGCCCGAGGGCGAGGTCCTCTTCCACGGCCACTGTCACCAGAAGGCCCTCGCCGGCACCGCCGGAACCCGGCGCGCCCTCGCGCTGATCCCGGGCCTCAAGCTCACCGAACTCGGCACGGCCTGCTGCGGCATGGCCGGTTCGTTCGGCTACGAGCGCGAGCACTACGATCTCTCGATGAAGGTCGCCAACCAGGTCCTCCTGCCCGCCATCCGTGCCCGCCCCGACGCGCTTGTCTGCGCCCCCGGCACCAGCTGCCGCCAACAGATCCGCGACGGCGCCGGCCGCCGCGCCTGGCACACGGCCGAACTGCTGCACCAGTCGCTGGAAAGCGATCAACGATGAGTGATGAGTGATGAATAGAAGAGTCGCCAGCCCGCGTCACTCATCACTCATCACTCATCGCTCATCGCTTCCTCCTCCGCCCGAAGTCTGCCCGGTGTGCGGAACCGATGTGCCGCCAGATGCCCTTGCGTGCCCCGAGTGCGGTGCCGACCACGAGACGGGGTGGAACGAGGAGGCGACGGCCGCGGACGGGCTGGATCTGCCCGACAACGACTTCAACTACGACGAGTTCGTAAAGCGGGAGTTCGCGGAGGAAATGGCCCCGGGCGGCTGGCGCCGGCACATGCTGTGGATCGCCGCCGGAATGATCGTCTTGCTCGCCCTCACCCTGTGGTTGGCGGCGGGAAGGTAGCGAGTTCTGGAGGGCCGACCTCCGCGTCGGCCGGGGCCGGCGCAACGGCCCGGAAGGAGCCGGGCCCTCCCATCACGTACCGTCGATCGATCGTCCCTACCGTCCCCGCCGCGGTCCGCCGCGCGGGGGGCCGCCGCGGCGCGGACCGCCGCGACCGCCACCG
>CAYRFK010000052.1:8711-21164 GCA_964423465.1 uncultured Verrucomicrobiota bacterium
CCGCGGTCCGCCGCGCGGGGGGCCGCCGCGGCGCGGACCGCCGCGACCGCCACCGGGACGGAAGGGCGAGGGACCGCGCGGGCGTGTGGGCGGAAGATTGGGGACGCCCTCGGGCAGGCGGACCCACTCCTCCTCGGGGATCGTGCACGGCAGGGACCGGCCGATGTAGGTCTCGATCGCGGGCAGGTAGAACGACTCCTCCTCGCACGCGAACGTGATCGAGATGCCCGACTTGCCCGCGCGGCCGGTGCGGCCGATGCGGTGGACGTAGTCCTCGGCGTCGATCGGAGTGTTGAAGTTCACGACGTGGCTGATGCCGGTGACGTGAAGGCCGCGCCCCGCGACGTCGGTCGCGACGAGCACCTGGATGCGCCCCTCGCGGAAGTCCTCCAGCGCCCGCGTCCGCTGGTTCTGCGCCAGAGCGCCTGAAATCAGCGCGCACGAGAAACCCGCCCGTTTGACCAGTTCGTCCAGTCGCTCGGCCGTGTCGCGGCGATTGACGAACACCAGCACACGCTCCGGCTTCTCGCGCGTGAGCAGGTTGTAGAGCAGCGGCCATTTCTCGGAGGCGGTGACGACGTAGACGATCTGCTCGACGGTGTCCACCGCGACGTTCTCGGGCTCGATCTCGACCTTCGCGGGGTCCCGCGTCCAGTTCGAGGCCAAGCGGAGGATCGGCTCGGAGAGCGTTGCGCTGAAGAGCATCGTCTGGCGGCGGTCCTTGTGCGGCGTGCTGTAGACGATGCGCCGGACGTCCGGGATGAACCCCATGTCGAGCATCCGGTCGGCCTCGTCGATGATGAGGATCTCCGCGCGGTTGAGATGGATCTCGTGCCGCGCGTGGAAGTCGAGGAGCCGTCCCGGCGTGGCGATCAGCAGGTCGACCGGCCCGGTCAGCTTCCGGCGCTGGCGGTCCATGTCCTCGCCGCCGTAGACCGCCACAGACCGGACGCCGCAGTACTTTCCAAGCGACTGTGCGTCGCGCTCGATCTGCATTGCGAGTTCGCGCGTCGGTGCAAGCACCAGCGCCCGCGCCGAGCCCGGCCGGCGGTCGCCGGTGTCGGGGTTGCGCAGGAACCGGGCGAAGACTGTGATGAGGAAGGCCGCAGTCTTGCCCGTTCCGGTCTGCGCCCGGCCGGCCATGTCGCGGCCCTGCAGCGTTGCGGGCAGCGAGCCGGCCTGGATCGGCGTGCAGTACTGGAATCCAAGGTCCGCAATCGCATGGAGGATTTCCGAGGGGATGTCGAGATCCTGAAACCGCGTCTTGCCCTCTACGATCGGAACGACGTAGGCCGCAGGATCCCACGGCGGCGACGGAGGGGCGGCCGGCGCGACGGGGCCGGCGGTCCGGGGCGCGGATCCATCGGACGGAGCACCAGGCACACCATCCTTGCGCCGTCCGCGGCCCCCACGGCTGCGGCGTCGCTTCTTCGGCTCGCCCCCGCCTTCGACCTCGCCCCGTCCCGGAGCCCAGGCATCCCGGGCCTCCGGTGCGGGCGCGACCTGCGGCGGCGGCGCATCGTGCGAGCCCGGACCGCGGGGCGCGACGTGGGCGTGCGCGGCAGTCGCGCGACCGCCGGAATGCGCATGCGCGTGCGTCGCGTGCGATTGCCCGGCGGGGCGGCCCTCGTGACCGTGGGCGGCACCCGCGGCTTTCGGGGTGGGTGGCGCTTCCTTCTTGGCGTCTGTCCCGGCCTTTGCACGGCGGCCGAGCGACTTCAACGTGTGGAGTATCTTCTTTAGCATGGCAGAATCGCGACAGGATACGCCCCCGGGCGCCCGATAACAACCGCCGAATTGGCGTGATTCAGCCGCGGGCGGTCACGACCGGGGTTTCCTCGTCGGGCTGGACCCGGATGTCGGTGTACCCGGCCTCGCCGAGCACACCGCGGACATCGTCGAGGGTCGGGCGGCCCTGGACGGTGTGCGTCTCGACCACGACCGCCGGCCGCAGCCGGCGCAGGGTGTCACGGGCGCCGCGCAGGGCGGGGCCCTCGCTCCCCTCGATGTCCATCTTGATGAGGTCGAGCCGCTGCAGGCCCAGCCGCGCGACCTCGGCGTCGATCGTCGTCACCGGCAGGCTCACCACCCGGTAGAGGTCCGGCCGTTTCCGGACGTAGTCCGTCTCCCGGAACGACGACGTGTAGTTCCCGCCCGCGTGAAATTCGAGCGTACCGGCCGATTCCCATGCGCCCTTCTCGACCACCTCGGCATTGGCCACGCCGTTGAGCGCGAGGTTCCGCCGCAGCGTGACGAGGTTGCCGGCATCCGGCTCGAACACGATCACGCGGCCGGCGGGGCCGACACGCCGCGCAAGCCACGAGGCGACCGCACCGATGTTGCCGCCGACGTCCATGACCACTGAACCTGGCCCCGGCGCGCCGGCGGCAAAATCAGCCGCGAGGGGGGCAGGGTCGAACTCGCGCACGCTGCGAACCTCCGTGCCGTCCGGCGTGCGGACGACGAACGCGTTGCCGCGCCACGCGCACTCCGCCAGGGCGCGGCCGTACATGATCCGATACGCGGCCGCGGCCAGCCGGTTGCGCATCGGACCATCCGGCATCGCCGCGCGCACGGATCGTGCGAAGTTCTTCAGGCTCATGGCCGCGCAGTGTGGCCTGCCGCGAGGTAGGAATCAAGGCGGGGCGGGGGTTCGCAGGTTTGCAGGTTCACAAGTTCGCGGAGGCGCGGTCACGGGGCGGGCCAGGATTCAAGGGCGCGGACCATGGCGGTCATAAAACGGCCGGACTGCATGCCATCGAGGGCGCGATGGTCGATCGTGAGCGTGAGGTAGACCATCGTCCGGATCTCGATGCGCCCGGCCTCCGGCGGGCCGGCCACGACGGGACGCCGCTGGATCCGGCCGATGCCGAGAATCGCGCACTGCGGCGGATACAGGATCGGCGTGGCCATGAGACTTCCGCCCATGCCGTGGTTCGTGACCGTGAACGTGCCGCCCTCGGTCTCGTTCGGCGCGAAGCGTCCGGCGCGCGCCCGCCCGGTCAGCGCGGCCGCCTCGCGCGCAAGGCCGGCCAGGTCGAGGCGCTGGGCGCAGCGGATCACCGGAACGATCACCCCCGACGGCACCTCGACGGCGAAGCCGATGTTCATGTCCTCGTGGACGTCGAGGCTGTCGTCGCTCCACCGGCTGTTCACCTCCGGAACCGCGTCGCGCGCGATCACCGCCGCTCTCAGAAAATACGGCGTGAAGCCCATGTGCAGGCCTTCCGCCGCCCAGGCTGTCCGGAAAGCCTCGCGGTGTGCAACCACCGCCGTGAGATCCGCCTCGTAGAGCGCCGTCGCGTGCGGCGCCCGCTGCACGCTCTCGACGGTGTGCCGCGCGATGGCCCGCCGGAGCGGGCTGTGCGGGATGCGGCGGACGCCCGGTTGCGGCGGCGGGGTCGGAAGCGGCGTCGCCCCGCCATGCGCGGCCAGGTACCGTTCGATGTCCTCCGCGGTGATACGCCCCCCGGCCCCGGTGCCCGGCACGCGGGCCGGATCGACCCCGTGCTCGCGGACCAGCCGCTTGACCGCGGGACTGAGCCATGCCGCCGCAGGCCGCTCCGTCGCGCCGGTCGCAAGCGCTCCGGCGGGCGGCGGCCCGTCGGTGCCGCCGGCCCCGTCGGCGATACGTCCAAGCAGGTCCCCCTCCCGCACCGGATCGCCGGCGCGGCAGACTTGCTCGACCAGGATGCCGGACGCTGGCGCGGCGATCTCGATCATCGTCTTGCCCGTGCTGATCTCGAGCAGGGGTCCTCCGGCCGCAACGGGCTCGCCGGGCTTCGCGAACCACGCACCGACCATCGACTCCCCGTTCCGCTCCAGCGCCTCGTTCAGGATCACATCGACCGTCACATCCCACCTCGTGCTAGAAGACCGCCAGGTCGCGCATCCGTTGCGCGATACGTGAAACGCCCGGCACCACGGCCTCCACCAGCGCCGGGTTGTAGGGGATGGGCACGGACCCGGATGCGATGCGCGCCACCGGGGCGTCGAGTGATGCGAAGGCTTCGCCCGCCACGACCGCCGCGATCTCGGCGCCGAAGCCGGCCACCAGGGAATCCTCGTGGACGACCAGACACCGGTGCGTGCGGCGGACCGACGCGAGCACCGCAGCCGCATCCCACGGCGCCAGCGTCCGCAGGTCGATCACCTCGGCATCGATCTCCGCCTCCGCGGCCGCCAGCAGGCAGCGCTCGACCATCGCGCCCCACGTGACGGCGGTGAGCCGCCGGCCCTCGCGCACGATCCGCGCGCGTCCGAACGGAACGAGATGTCCGTCTCCCGGATACGGACGGCGCGCGCCGATGCCGTCGAGCAACGCGCGGTGCTCGAGGAAGAAGACCGGATCGTGGCCCCGGATCGCCGCGCGCAGCAGGCCGGCGGCATCGTCCGCCTGCGACGGAAACGCCACGCGCCATCCGGGCATGCGGATCAGCGACGCCTCCCCGCTCTCGCTGTGCCACGGATCGGTCTGGCGCGAGAACCCGACGGGGATGCGCACAACCATCGGCGACGCACATCGGTTGGCCGTCCGCCAGCGGACTGTGCCGGCATTGTGCAGCTGTTCCTGCGCGGCATCCGCATACTTCCGGAACTGGATCT
Source organism: uncultured Verrucomicrobiota bacterium (assembly GCA_964423465.1). Classification (GTDB taxonomy): domain Bacteria; phylum Verrucomicrobiota; class Kiritimatiellia; order PWTM01; family PWTM01; genus VGWF01. Next base: position 13,317 of record CAYRFK010000052.1, read on the forward strand.
CGGCGACCGGCATCATGCCCGCCGCCGCAAGGCCCGCCGCACGCCCGATAATCCCCTCCTCGGAGAGGCTCGTGTCAAACACGCGGGCCTCGCCGAACTTCTCCTGAAGCCCGGCCGTGACGCCGTGGACGCCGCCCTTGCGGCCGACATCCTCGCCGAAGACCAGCACCCGCGGATTGGCCTGGAGTTCGGACTCCAATGTCCGCCGGATCGCCGCCAGCAGGGTCGTGCGCGGAGTGTCCGGCCCGGCGGCATCCGGTTCCGCCTCCGCCACCGGCGTGGACGCACACCCCTCGGGAAGGAGACCGCCACGCAGCGCCGGGATCGGCGCCCCGAGGTCGGTCGACTCCTGAAAAAGATGCCGCGCGACGCCGGCCGGATCGGGATCGGGCCGCGCCTCGGCCCGCGCGAACGACGCCCGCACCACATCGGCCTGGTCCTCCGCAAGCGAGGCCCATTCCACCCCGCTCATGACGCCGGGCACGCAGAACGCGCGCAACCGTGCGACGGGATCGCGGACGGACTCCGCCTCGAGTTCACCGGCCGGCCTGTACTGCTGGTTGTCCTGCCCTGAATGGCCGCACAACCGCGTCACCGACAGGTGCAGCAGGCAGGGGCCCGCGTCCCACGCACGCACGTGCGCAACAGCCCCGGCGACGGCCGCGGCGACGACGGCCGGATCGCAGCCGTCCGCCGGGATCACGCGCAACCCCTCGAACGCGGCGAGGTTCGCGGCGAGGTCGGCCCCGGGCGACTGCATGCGGCCGGGGACCGAGATCGCATAGCCGTTGTCCTCGATGAAGAAGAGCATCGGCAGCCGCAGCGTGGCCGCCATCGTGAGCGCGGACCAGAATCCGCCCGTGGCGGACGCGCCCTCCCCGCCGTGCGCAACGCCGAGACTGCCCACGGCGGCCGCCTCACCCAGCCGTCCCGCGCGCTGCTGCAGCGCCTGGCACCAGCCCGCGACTGGAGTAAACTGGCCCCCGACATCGCCGACCATCGGGAGGACCGTCAGGCCGCGGCGGCGAGGAAGATTGAAGACGACGCCCACGTCGCGTCCATCCGAAAACGACCCCGTCCGGCCCAGCATCGCCGCAAGCGCATCCTCGGGATCGAGGCCCGCCGCCAGGAGCAGCGGCCGGCTGCGGTAGTACACCCCGGCCGCATCGCAGGGACCGTCGAGCGACAATCCGAGCAGCACCTGCCCCAGTTCGTGACCCTTCGCGGAGAACTGGTAGGCAATGCGCTTCGTCTCGTAGAGTTCGCGCATCTCGAACTCGTCCAGCGCCCGCGACAGCAGGACGAGCCGCGCCACCTCGCGCCAGTCCGGCCCCGGCCCGGCCGCCACCGCAACGCCCGACTTCGGTGCATCAAGAACCTGGTTCATCGCCCCGCAACCTACGCCAGTCCCGCTCGATCGCCAGCGCCCGCCGTGCACCATGGCGATGAGCACCATCCCGTTCATCCCCTGATCCCGCTCCTCCGCGCGCCGGGCCCGCAGTTTCCATCTTCCGTCTTCCGTTTCCCCTTGTGGCGCACCGGGGGTTGGAGTAATCGTGGCGCATGCGCCGCACGGAAGCAGCGCGGACTTGAATGAGTTTCATCGGACACCTCGGGGACGCCGCGATCCGCGGCTGGCGAAAGCACCGCGACCTCATCGCCTCGGCGGCGATGGCCGTGGCGCTGGCCCTGCGCCCGGGTTCGTGGCGCCGGCCTATGCGGGCCGTGCTCGCCCGCCAGATCCTCTTCACCGGCGTCGACGCCATCCCGTTCGTCTCGATGGTGGCCGCAGTCATCGGGCTGCTCGTGGTGCTGCAGACCCAGACCCAGCTCGCGCGGTTCGGCCAGACCGCCATGGTCGGCCCGATCCTGGTGATGGTCGTCATCCGCGAGGCCGGACCGCTGCTGGTCAACTTTGTCGTCATCATGCGCAGCGGCACGGCGATCGCGTCCGAACTCTCCACGATGCAGCTCGACGGCCAGATCCGGGTACTCGACTCGCAGGGCCTCGATCCGTTCCCCTATCTCGCCCTGCCGCGCGCGGTCGGCGTGGCCGTGTCCGTGTTCTGTCTGACGATCCTCTTCGTTCTCGTCTCGTTCGCCGTGGGCTACGCGGCCGGCGTGCTGATGGAGGCGCCGATGGGCGCCCTGTCGGTATTCGTCGAAAGCGTCGCGAAGGCCATCCTGCCGGCGGACATCCTGAACCTTCTGGCGAAGACCCTGATCCCCGGACTCCTGACCGGGATCATCTGCACGGCGGAGGGCCTCGGCGTCCGCCGTGCTCTGACGGAGATCCCCCAGGCCGCCACGCGCGGCGTGGTGCGGTCGGTGGCCGCACTTTTCTTCGTGATCGCCATCGTATCCCTGGTGACCTACCTGTGAGCGGCACCCCGCCAGTCCTTCGCGTGACGGACGCGGTGATTCCGGAATCGGCGGCCCGCAGAGCGGCCGCCCCGCTGTCGTTCGACCTCGCGGCCGGCGCCCTCGCACTGATCACCATCCACGATCCCGCCCGGATCCCCGCACTGGGCGACCTCCTCTGCGGCCTGCTGGTGCCGGACTCGGGCCGGGTCGAGTTCGACGGCCGGCCGTGGACGGACGGCGGCCCGGCCGCGCAGGCGGACCGGCGCGCGCACATCGGTCGCGTTTTCTCAGGCACCGCGTGGATCGGCAATCTCGACGTCGACGAGAACGTGATCCTGGCGCAGATGTATCACACGCAGCGCCCGGCGGCGGATCTCCGAGCTGCGGCCGCGGACCTCGCACACCGGTTTGGCCTGGCCGGCCTGTCCACCGGCCGGCCGGCCTGGGCCGATGCCCGCGAGCTGCAGGTCGCGCAGTGGGTCCGCGCCTGGCTCGCCGGACCACGTCTTTTCGTCCTAGAGGAGCCGGAGGCAGACGCCCCGGCGAAGTCCGTGGACGCGTTTCGCGCAGCGCTCCGCGACGCCCTTGCGGCGGGCGCGGCGGCGGTTTGGATCACGAAGCGTCCGGATCCCGGGCTTGCGACGGCACTCAACCCTGCGGTCCGGCTCGCGTTGGACGGGGCGGGTGCGGCAGGATGGGAACAGGCGGCGAGGTAAACGATGGCCAACGCTCCTTACAGGTTCAGGCACGTGAATGAAATCGTAGGCACCTTCGTGGTGCTCGCGGTTGCGCTGGTTGTCGCGGGCATCTTCGTGATGGGCCGGGCACAACGCTGGTTCGAGCCGGTCCACGATATCCTCGTCACGTTCCCCGCCGAAGGCACCTTCGGCGTCGAGCGCGGGGCGCGGATCGAGATCCTCGGAGCCGTCGCCGGACGCGTCGAGCGAATCCGCGTTCACGACGACGGCTCGATCCAGGGCATCCTCAGAATCCGCGGCGAGTACGCTCGCTTCCTGCACACGGACTCGGTCGCCATCGTGAAGAAGGAATACCAGGTCGCGGGCGCCTCCTACATCGCCGTCACCGTCGGCGCCGGCACGCTGCTGCCGCTGGAGGATGCCACGATCCCCATCCAGAAGGACACCGAGCTTCTCGAGATGATCCAGCTGGTCGTCGAGCAGATCCAGGAGTCCGTGCTGCCCGCGCTGACCGAGGTGGAGAAGACCCTCGCGGAATATCGCGGGCTCGCCGAGGACCTGCGCAGCCCGACGAACAGCCTCCAACTGCTGCTCGCCAACATGAACGGCATCGCCGAGGGCCTTCGCCAGGGCGAGGGCACGGCCGGGAAGATCCTGCGCGACCCCGCCATCGCGGACGAGTCGCGCAAGGCCGTCGAGCAGGTCAATGCACTGCTCGGCAAGCTGGAGAAGACGATCGACGAGGCCAACGGCATCCTGCGCAATGTCCAGAAGTCCTCCGAGGCGCTCCCCGAGGTCGTCGAGGCCGTGCGCGGCGAGATGAAGGACGTCCCGGGCGTCGTCCTCCAGGCCCGCGCCACGCTCGGCGAGACCGAGAAGCTTCTCGGCGGCCTCCAACGCCACTGGCTCCTGCGCGGCGCGATGGAAGGCGGCACCCCTCTCGACCCCATTCCGCCCGGAGCGGTGGGAGGAGGTGCACCGTGACCGGCACGCTGAATGGCCGAGAGACGCGGACGAAAGTGGAGAAACTCCAAACTCCAAGGAAGTCCGAAGTCCAAAGTGGCGAAGACATGACGAACGGTGCGGGGCGCAGGAAGTATGCCCTGGTCCGCCCTTTCCGACGTTCCGCCCTTGTCCCTTCCGCCTTCCTTGGAGTTTGGAGTTTCCTAACTTTCCGGCGCAGTTTTCCTGTTGCACCGCTGCTTGCACTGATTGTGGCGTCCGAAACCACTGGCTGCCGTACCGTTCCTCCCTCCGTCGCGACCGATGCGGACCTGGGGCGGCTCGCGACGGCGGCGCGCAAGGTCTTCGACATGGGTGAACCGGGGCGCGCCGTACCTCTGTACCGCGAGGCCCTGCGGAGGGCGCGGGCTCTGAACGACGATGCCGCCGTGGGCGCGGTCGGGGCGAACCTCGCGGCGTGCCTGCTGGATACCGGCGCATACGACGCGGCCCGCGAGGCGGTCCGCGAGGCGCGCGACGGACTCCGTCGCGCCGGCCGGCCCGAGGCGGATGCCGCGATTCTCGAGGGACGAATCGCGCGCGCCCAGGGACGCGCGGACGAGGCGCGCTCGCTGACGGCGTCGCTGGCCGCCATGCCCGCACCGTCGCGAACATCCCGCGCGGCCGCCGCACTGCTTGCGGCGGACATCGCACTCGATGCGGACGCGGCGGCCACGGCTCGAACCGCCGTGGACGAGGCCGTGCGCTGGCTGCGGCCGGGCGACGCCCCCGCCCTGCTCGCCTGGCAGTCCGAGACGCAGGCCCGGTTGTACGCCGCCTCCGGCGCGCATACCAAGGCCGCCGCCGCATTCGAGGAGGCCGCACGCCTGCGCGGCCGCGCCTCGCAGGCGAACCGGGTGACCGCCAATCTGCGCGCAGCCGCTGACGCCCATGCAATAGCCGGAAGCCGGGGCGGCGAGGCGGATTGTCTGTACCGTGCCGCCCGCGCGCTGGCCGGCGCCGGGCGCTCGACGGAGGCCCTCCCCCTGCTTGACCGCGCCGCCAGATGCGCCGCCGACGCCCCCGAAACAGCCGGCCTTCGCGAACTGATCGCGGCGCTGAAGGCGGAACTCACCCCGGTGCGCGCGGCACCGTGAGGGAGGACGCATGCAAGCCGGCACGCCAGCGGCGCTCCTCGCCTCCCTCGCACGTATCGCGGGCGGGCTCGTCTGTGCGCTGGCTGTCATCGTCCTCTTCTGCGCGATGACCGGCTGCGTCAGCCGGATGTTCTACCACCCCGACCGCGTGGCCTACGGAACGCCCGCCGCCTCGGGCCACCGTTTCGAGGAGGTGTACTTCGCGAGCCGCGACGGAACCGCGCTCCGCGGCTGGTTCATCCCCGCCAGGGGCGCATCCACAGGTACGGTCGTGCACCTGCATGGCAACGCCGCGAACATGTCGGCTCACTTCCCGTTCGTTGCCTGGCTTCCCGCCCGCGGCTTCAACGTGTTCACCTTCGACTACCGCGGGTACGGGGCCTCCGCCGGCCGGCCGGAGCGGCGCGGCATCTACGAGGACTCCCTTGCGGCCATCGAGCATGTCCTGGCGCGGGCGGATGTCGACCCCGCGCGCGTCGTCGTGCTGGGGCAGAGCCTCGGCGGCGCCAATGCGCTGGCGGTGCTCGGACGGGAGGGAACGCGCGGCGTGAAGGCGGTCGTGGCCGACTCGGCCTTCTTCTCCTACCGCTCGATCGTCGCGGACAAGATCGGCGCGATGCCGGGGCTCTCGCTACTGCGCGGCCCGCTGTCGCGCGCCGTGATCGGCGACGAACTCAGCCCCGGCGACGTCGTCGGCCGGATCTCGCCCGTGCCGCTGCTGTTCCTGCACGGCACGGCGGACCGCGTGATCCCGGCCTCGCATTCGCAGCGGCTCCACGAAGCGGCGAGCGAGCCCAAGACCCTCTGGTTCATCCCCGGCCTCGACCACACCGAGGCCATCACCGACCGGCCATGGCAGGACCGCATCGTCGCGTTCTTCCTCGCCGCCCTCGACGCGCCCCGCTGACCCGCGGTTACCGGCCCGCGCCCGGCATCGCCAGCACGGCGCCGCAGCTCGCGTTCGTTGCGAACGCGGTGTAGCGCGCCAGCCAGCCCTTCGTGAATCGGGGGGGCGGCGGGGTCCAGCCCTGGCGGCGTTCGGCGAACTGCGCCTCGGTCAGCCGGGCGTTGAGCGTGCGCGCGGGCAGGTCGATCTCAATGATGTCCCCGTCGCGCAGGAACGCGATCGGGCCGCCCTCGGCTGCCTCGGGCGACATGTGGCCGATGCATGCGCCGCGGGTGCCGCCACTGAAACGGCCGTCCGTGATCAGCGCCACCTTGTCGCCGAGCCCCTGCCCCATGATGTAGCTGGTGGGCGCAAGCATCTCCTGCATGCCCGGGCCGCCCTTCGGCCCCTCGTAGCGGATCACGACGACGTCGCCGGCCTTCACGCGCCCGCCCAAGATGCCCTCGCACGCGGCCTCCTGCGACTCGAAGATCACCGCGGGCCCCGTGTGCGTCAGCATCTTCGGATCGACGCCTGCCGCCTTGATCACCGCGCCCTCGGGCGCCAGATTGCCGCGCAATACGAGCAGGCCGCCCTGCGGACTGTAGGCGTTCGCGAGCGGACGGATGCACGCGGGGTCGGACAACGCCGCGGAGGCGATCGTGCGGCCGAGCGTCTTGCCCGTGACCGTCTTCGCGCGCAGGTGCAGCAGACCGTCGATCTTCGAGATCTCGTTCAGGATCGCGGAGATGCCGCCCGCGCGATCGACGTCCTCGATGTGGTAGGCCGACGATGGAGACACCTTGCAGATGTTCGGCGTGCGGCGGGACAGGCCGTCGATGCGGTCGAGGTCGTAGGCCACCTCCGCCTCGCGTGCGATCGCCAGCGTGTGCAGCACGGTGTTCGTGCTTCCGCCCATCGCCATGTCGAGGATGAAGGCATTGTCGAGGGAGTCCCGCGTGACGATGTCGCGAGGCAGCGGACCGCCCTCGAGGGCCATCTTGACGACCATCCGCGCGGCCTTCTTCCAGAGCTTCTTCCGCTCGGGCGACATGGCCAACTGCGTGCCGTTGCCCGGCAGCGCCAGGCCGATCGCCTCAAGCAGGCAGTTCATCGAATTGGCCGTGAACATGCCGGAACAGGAACCGGGGCCCGGACACGCGGCGCATTCGAGGGAAGTCAGGGTGCTTTCATCGACCTTGCCCACCTTGTAGCCGCCGACGGCCTCGAAGACGCTGATCAGGTCCGCGGGCTTGCCCTCGGCCGTCTTCCCGGCCGCCATGGGGCCGCCGCTCGCAAAGACGGTCGGAATGTTGACGCGCAGCGCGCCCATGATCATGCCCGGGGTGATCTTGTCGCAGTTCGGGATGCAGATCATCGCATCGAAGCAGTGGGCATTGGCCATCGTCTCGACGCAGTCGGCGATCAGTTCGCGGCTCGGCAGCGAGTACTTCATGCCCGCGTGGCCCATGGCGATCCCGTCGCAGATGCCGATGGTGTTGAACTCGAACGGCGTGCCGCCGGCGCGAATGATCTCCTTCTTGATCAGTTCGGCGACCTTCTTGAGGTGCACGTGGCCGGGAATGACGTCGGTGTAGGAGTTGCAGACGGCGATGAACGGCTTCTTGATCGCCTCGTCGTTCAACCCGGTCGCCCGAAGCAGGCTCCGGTGCGGCGCGCGTTCGAATCCCAATTTGATCGTATCGCTTCTCATGCCTCGACTCCCATGGATGGCGCAGCCGGCACCGCGCGGAGGAACTGTCTTCGTTCGCCGCCGGGAAGGGCTGGGGTGGATGACGGG
>CAYRFK010000052.1:21174-23661 GCA_964423465.1 uncultured Verrucomicrobiota bacterium
CGAACCCGCGACAGCCAGAACCACAATCTGGAGCTCTACCAACTGAGCTACACCCACCACAAGCGGCTATGGATTATGCCTGAGCCCTTGGCGGAGATCAAGCAGTTCCGTCAGCAGTTCCGGCAGGCCTGCTCGAACGCATCCTGGCAGCAAAGCACAGCAGGGCTAGCGCTTACACACTTCTCATGAATGTTTTATGAAGATGGCGACCCAAGGGGTTTCCACGTGGAAACCGATATGGTCGCAGCTACAAATGCTCAGGCACTTCCTGCCGATCGCTCAACAGGCACTCGCTGTTTCCCTGGCGTCGGGATCCGAGGGCGACAGGGATGGGAGGGCCGAACCTCTCGTGCCCGAAGTTCTGTCCTTGCCTTCCGTCCCAGACGGCATATTCTGTTGTAAGGTAATCTTACGAGGCAATCATGAGCGTGATGGAAGTGACAAGCATGTCGACCAAAGGGCAGGTGGTGATTCCCAACGCCATCCGTCGTGAGCTTGGACTGGAGCCCGGCCGCAAGCTGGCGATCATCACGGATGGCACCAATGTGTTGCTCCGGCCGATCGAGACCCCCAAATTGGCGGCATTCGAATCCTTGCTGACCGAGACCCGTTCTTGGGCTCGAAAGGCCGGACTGAAGCCGTCCGACGTGGTCACCGCCATTCGAAAGGTGCGCCGTGCGCGTCGTGGTTGATGCGAACATCCTGGCATCCGGCGTATTCTGGGCTGGAACGCCGGGTCGCGTCCTTCAGTTGTGGTTGAACGGCCGGATCGAGTTGCTGGCATCTTCCGACATCGTCATGGAGTACGAGCAGGTTCTCCTCGAACTCGCCGGCCGGCGCGGCCGCCGGGACTTGGCACATCGCTGGTCCGGCCTTCTGGCCAGACATCTGACGCTGGTCAACGTCGAATCGCGTCTGACCATCTGCCGCGACCCGGATGACAACCGTTACCTTGACTGCGCGATTCAAGGCGGTGCGGACGTGATCGTCTCAGGGGACAAGGACCTGCTTTCGCTTGGCGCGGTCAGTGGCATCCCCATCCGAACGGCACGCCTCTTCCTTGCCACGCTTGGACACTAACCCAAGTTGATGCGCCAGAAAGAGAAAAGCCGTGTTGGCGACCCCAACGGGAATCGAACCCGTGTAACTAACTGCAGGCCAACAGTATAGAGTTTCCAGCCAAACTGACACATATATCTGTCTTGAATCACCCCGCACGTTAGCACTATCGTTAGCACCTAACGGCGGAGGAACCGGACATGGGCTCGCTTCATCGACGGGAAAGATCGAAGTACTTCTGGGCGGCGTTCTACATGCCTGACGGGCGCCGGGCCTTCCGCTCGACGAAGTGCGCCAACCGGCAGGATGCGTTGCAGGTTCTCGCCGCTTGGGAGAAAGCCGCCGCCCTGGGGCGCGCCGGCGTGCTGACGGGACAGCAGGTCCACAACGTGATGTCGGCCATCTTCCTTTCCTCGAACCGCGAGCAGCTGCCCCACTCCACCGTTCGCGCCTATCTGCTGGCCTGGCTCAAGAGCAAGGAGCCGGAAATCGCCGATACCAGCGCCGGGGAGTATCGGCGCGTCGTCGACGACTTCCTGGGTGCCATCGGGAGTCGCGGGGATCGCCCCATGGATGCGATACGGCCCGACGACGTCCTGAAGTGGCGGGCTCGCATGGCCGAACGCGTCGGCCCGGCAACCGTGAACAAGTGCATCAAGATTCTTCGTGGAGCATGGGCGCAGGCAGAGAAGGAGGGCATCGTCTCCCAGAATGTCCTCCTGACGGTCAACACCCTCAAGAAGCCACACGGGGACGCCCGCAGGGCCTTCACCCTGGCCGAGCTCCGGCGCATCCTCGAGGTCTGCGATACGGAATGGCGCGGCATCGTCCTCGCCGGCGTGTACACCGGCCAGCGCATGTCCGACGTGGTGCTCCTGACCTGGAGCCAGATCGATCTTGCGCACGGGGAGATCTACTTCAACACCCGCAAGACGGGCGCCCGGCTGACCATCCCCATGGCCGCCCCGCTCCGCGATTACCTCATGGGCCTGCCCGCCGGGGACGATCCGCGCGCCGACCTCTTTCCGAACCAAGCGGCGGTCATGCGGGCAAGCGGGTCCACGGTGTCGCGCGCGTTCATGTCGATCCTGGAGGATGCGGGCATCATCCCGAAGGACGCCGGCCATCGGAAGCATGCGAGCAAGGGCAAGGGGCGGTCCGCGCGCAGAACCCTGTCGGAAGTCAGCTTCCATTCTCTCCGCCATACGGCCACCAGCCTCCTGAAGAACGCCGGAGTCTCCGATGTTGTCGCCCGCTCGATTGTCGGGCATGAATCGGAGTCTGTGAGCCGCGCGTACACCCATATCGAAGGTGGTACGATGCGCGAGGCGGTCGGCAGGATGCCGGATGTGACGAAGGAAGGGCCGAAACGATGAGACCCTCGAGAGAGCGGGCGAAACTGCAGTGGTCCCTGATGAAGCTGGCCGT
>CAYRFK010000053.1:0-23242 GCA_964423465.1 uncultured Verrucomicrobiota bacterium
GGGTCGCGCCCGTCTCCGACGCCGCCGTGCAGCGGCGGCTCGCCGGGGTGCGGCGATTCGACGCGGGGAAGTTCATCGCCCACCGCACCGCGCCGGGTTGGAGTTCGTTTGCGTGGGGGACGCGCGCGATGGGGCTGGCGATTCCGTTCGCGGACGATCTCCTTGGGAGCCCGTACGAGCAGGGGTTCGTCGGTCGTGTGGCGGTTGCGGGGATCGGCGGCAAGGCCGCGCGCGACCGGATCGAGTCCGCGGCGCCTTGGGCGGGAACCAACGCCTTCACGGTGGCGGCCGTTCTCGCACGCGCCGGCGGCGCGGTCCGGCAGGCGGTCGCGATGGCGTCGCTGCCCGACGGAAGCGCGGTCTATCTGGAGCGGCTCACCGCGGAGCGCGCCCTGACCAACGTGACGGTCGAGACCGGCGCCATCGGTGTGCTCAACGAGCCAGAATGGCCGCACCAGGCCGGACCGCGGCGGCTGCGATGGGATGGCGGCGGGCGGGAGATCGACGGCCGGCAGCCCGCGGAGCCGTTCGATATCCCTTCGCAATGGGTCTGCATCGACGACCGATGGGGCTTCGTCGCGCTCGGCGCCGGAGGTTGGCGCTACCATCCCAACGACAAGCCCTCCCGCGGCCGCCGCGCGCAAATCCTCCACCTCGCCCCGCCGCCGCCGGGACCGTTCGCCTCTGGCGCGGTCCTCGCCGGCCGCGGGTTGATCGTGCTCCCCAACCGCACCGCCGGCGAAACGGCGGCCGTTGCGGCGACCGTGGCCCGCGGGCTCGAGGTCGACGGCACGCGCATGGGCGTGAGCGTCGGCGGCACCCGGATCGAAGCGGATCTCGGCGCCGCGCCGTCCGTCCGCATCACGAATCCACGCGCCGCGCTGCAGGATTGATGCCGAGGCGACTCTGTCGTTTCGGGAGAAGGGACTGGAAGACGGCGACCCGGTGGAGCATCGTGTGATCATGAACACGGTATTCGACATCGGGAGCCTGACGCGTGCGGAGAAGCTCCAAGCCATGGAGCAGCTCTGGGAAGACCTGACCCGATCCGCGGACGACTACCCGTCGCCGGCGTGGCACGCCGATGTGCTCGGGGAGCGCGAAGAGGCGCTCAAGGCCGGCAAAGAGGAATTCGTGCCGTGGGAGGAGGCGAAGCAAATTCTCCGGGAACGGGCGAAGTGACCATTGTACTCCTGCGGTCGGCCGTTGAGGACCTGGTCCTGGGCCGTGCGTTCTACGAGACGCAGGGCGAAGGCCTTGGCGACTACTTTGAGGCATCCCGGACCGCCGATATCGAATCCCTCCGGCTCCATGCCGGCATCCACGTGATGGCGCATGGGTACCATCGCATGCTCTCCGCCAAGTTTCCCTATGCGGTGTACTACGACGTTGTCACCGACCAGGTCAGAGTGAGGGCGGTACTCGACACCCGCCACTTGCCACTGTCCGCCCTCGTCCCTTTCCGGAGACGAAGGCCAGGACGAAGAGGGTGGACAGACACTCGACATCCCGGCAGCCCGCGGCCGCGGGTCACGGTTCGAACGGATCCCAGACGCGGGTGAAGCCGAAGGCGTCGAAGTCGGCGAGGTTCCGCGTGGCAAAGTCCGTGACGCCGTGGTGGCGCAGGACGAGAGCAAGGCGGGTGTCGAAGATGCGGCGGTAGGCGAAGGCGCGCCCCGCCGCGTGGGTCCAGACCTGCTCCATGATCCCGCGGCCGGGAACCACATCGACGATGCGCCACCGGGGATTCGACCGGAAGGCTCGGACCGTCGCGACCGCGTCGGCAGCCGGCAGCGCGGGACGGCAGACGACCGGGTTGCGCAGCAGGCAGTAGAGTTCCATGAGCACCTGCTCGCACAGGCAGAAGTCCGTCCGCCCGGCTTGGGCCTGAAGGAACTCCCGCGCCGCCGTGTGGTGGGGCGAATCGCGGTCGCAGGCCGCAAACAGGACGTTGGTGTCGCAGGAGATCATGTCCGCCGCCGCACGGCCTTGTACACAACGCCCTCCTCGGCGGCCCTGAGTCCGCCCGTGTGGAGGTCCGCCCGCCAGTTGGGGTTCGCGAAGGGATCCGCGCCGCCCAAGCTGCGGGCCTCCGGCAGGACCCAAGCCTCGGCCGGCGCCGCCGGTGCGACGGCGATCATGTACTCCAGCCCCCGCCGAACCAGCTCGGCCAGCGAGATCTCCAACCGGTCCGAAAGCCCCTTGCTCGCCCGGTAGAGTTCGTCCGGCAACTGAATCATCGTCCTCGTCATGCATTAACTCTATGCGATATCGAAAGGATGTCAACGCCCCAGTCCGGGCTGATGAAGGGCCGAGTTACGCGAGGCCGCTGACGGATCCACGGAAGCGCAAGGTCCTGGTTCGCGGTAGCTCGCCCCTCCAAGACCAAGGACCAGCCGGGTGTGGGGCAGACACTCCTGTCTGCCCGGGGCGGGTCATCCCGCAAGCGCCCCGGCGCGCCACGTCGTAGCCGTGGCGCTACCGGCCGTCCTTATCCGGCGGCGGGTCGGCGGGGCGGGAGGGGAAGAGCCGGCCGAGGAGGGGCAGGCGCGTCGCCAGTTCCATGCCGGCGGCAATGACCGGCTCGCCGGTGCCGAGGCGGCGGAGGATCTGCAGAGTGCCGACGTGCTCGACCTCGCGCACCTCGCGGAAGCGCGGGAGCATGATCGTTGCGGCCAGGATGCGCAGCAGCGACGAGGCGACGAAGACGACGGGCAGCGACGAAAGCAGCGTCACGTGGATGGGGCCGATCGCGAAGGCGGCCGGCACCGTTTCGGCGATTGTCGCGCCGATGAGGTTGCCGCCGACCAGCGTGAAGAAGGCGTTGAGCAGGCCGTGGTAGCCCACGACGCGCGCGCGCTTCTGCGGCGTGACGGCGTCGTAGACGAAGTTCGTCGACGCGAGGTTGAAGCCCGCCCATGTGCAGCCGGAGAGCACCTGGACGCACAGAAGCACGGGGAAGCTGGTCGTCGCGGCCCAGAGCAGCGGCAGGACCGGGAGAATGACGCTGGTCGCCTTCAGCACCGAGCGCGCACCGTGGCGGTCGCAGAGGGCGCCCCACCAGCGGTACACGACCGACTGGGCGATCAGGTAGACCACCGTGCTGGCGGTGAACTGGAAGTAGGTCCAGTGCAGGTCGCGCAGCATGTAGACGCTGAAGAAGGGGCCGGCCGTGTTGACCGCACCGTTCATCATCGCGACGGCGAAGCTGAACTTCGTGAAATTGGAATACGGGGCGCGCCGCACGTAGTCCCAGAACGAGAAATAGGATTCCGGCGAGCGCGTGAGCGGCGGCTCGTGGTGCCGCGTGAAGAGCCACGAACTCGCGCCGCGCGCGACCGCGGCGATGGTGAAGAGGCAGGCGAAGCCGGCCCAGATCCAGCCGCGGGCGCGGAAGGCGGACAGCAGGGCGGCGGCGACGAGCATCGAGGCGACCATTGTCAGCGTCAGCGTGGCGTTGCGCATCGCGAAGTAGCGTCCGCGCCGCTCCGGCGCCGTGACATCGCCCATCCAGCTCGTCCATGCCGGCGTCCCGAACGACGCCAGCCACGCCATCACCGCGCCGACGCCCAGCAGGGCCGGCACGGCGTGGTCGCGGGCGAGGAATGGAATCCAAAAGAGCAGCAGATAGACCAGCGCGTGGGCCGCGGTGTTCAGGACCAGCAGCGGCTTCCGGCGGCCCGTGCGCTCGGCCAGCGACGCCCCGGCGAGCTGCGCGATGGCGCCGACGACCAGCGGGGCGGTGCCGAGGAAGGCCATCGCGTGGTTGCCGGCGCGCAGGAAGACGGCGAACGGCGCGAGGTAGGCGTCGCCGAACCCGTACATGGCCGACCACGTCGCGCCCTCGGCGATCGACAGCTTCCGCGTCCGCTCGCGCGCGCTCTCGAGATCGGCCCCGGCCAGCCGGGGGTCTGGGGAGAAGACAGGCATCCTCCAAGCATACCGGACCCGGCCCCCCCGGCAAACCCCACCCCGGGGCGGACGCATTCTCTCCCCCGATGCCAAGGGATATGTCCCTCCTCGGAGGCATGGATTCCGTTGGCAGCACATCTCCACGAATGCGTGTCGTAGCGCCGGTATCCGACCGGCGCCGCCTTGTGTTCCATGGGCAACTGTTGCGCCCGACGGATTCGGGCGCCACGACGGAGTTCCACGTCGGATGACCCGGCTCTGCGCCGCGACGGGCGGGGACGGCACGGGGACACGCCCTTTGTGTGCGTCTTCGTGTTGATCCGTGTGCATCCTCCCCTCCAATAGGCGTCTTGGATTCGCGCGGCGGAAGAAGCGTCTGCCCCGGCCCGGCGGACGGTGCCGGGCCGATTCCGTACCCGGATTTCGGATTCCGCGCCCGGCGGGGTTCTGGTAAGGTGCCGCCCTCGGGCCGGCGGTCTCGCGCGGGCGGTTTTCCAAGCCTTGGAAGACTCCGCGCACGGGGTTTCCAAGGGTTGGAAGCCCGGGGGACCGTCGCGGGGCCCGGGTGGGAGAACGGACATGGCGGGCAAGAATTCGGCGTACGCGGCGGCGGGGGTGGACATCGACCGCAAGATGGGGGCGCTCCGGCGCGCCAAGCGGGAGATCGAGCGCACGTTCACGAAGGGCGTGGTCGGCGAGATCGGCTCGTTCGGCGGACTGTTCCGCTCGCCCGGCAAGGACACGCTGCTGGTGTCCAGCGCCGACGGGGTCGGCACGAAGCTCAAGGTCGCGGCGCTTGCGAAGCGGCACGACACGGTCGGGCAGGACATCGTCAACCACTGCGTCAACGACATCCTCGTCCAGGGCGCCGAGCCGCTCTTCTTCCTCGACTACATCGGCGCCTCGCGCCTGGAGCCGGAGATCCTCGCGGCGGTGATCCGCGGCCTGTGCATCGCGTGCCGCGAGAACGGTTGCGCGCTGATCGGCGGCGAGACGGCCGAGATGCCCGGTCTCTACCCGCCGGGCGAGTACGACCTCGTCGGCACCATCGTCGGCGCCGTGAAGGCGAAGGAGGTCATCACGGGCGCCGGGATCCGCGCGGGCGACGTGCTGATCGGCCTGCCGTCGAGCGGCCTGCACACCAACGGCTACACCCTCGCGCGCCGCGTGATCCTCGAGCAGGCGGGGCTGGACGTGAACGACCCGCTGCCCAACGACGGCCGCACCGTCGCCGACGCGCTGCTCGCGGTGCATCGCAGCTACCTGAAGCCCGTCCGCGCGCTGCGCAAGGTCGTGGACGTCCAGGGCCTCGCGCACATCACCGGCGGCGGCTTCCCGGACAACGTGCCGCGGATCCTGCCCGACGGCGTTTGCGCGGTGTTCGACCGGCGCTCGTGGACGCCCCCGCCGCTGTTCGGTTTCATCGAGACGCAGGGCGGCGTCGACCGCGAGGAGATGTACCGCGTCTTCAACATGGGCATCGGCATGGTGGTGGTCGTCCGGCCCGACGACCTCGACCCCGCGATGCGCGCCCTGCGCCGCGCCGGCGAGGCCCCGGTGCCGATTGGAAATATCCAGAAGGCGAAGCGCGCGCGTGTGAAGCTGATGAACTGATGAAGCGGCTGACCGAACAGCAGGTCGAGATCTTCCGGCGGATGACGCCGCAGGAGAAGATCGACGTCGCGATGGGCCTGCGCCGTTCGGCCGAACGGCTGGTGGAGGCGGGCGTGCGCATGCGCCATCCGGCCTGGCCGGCGCCGCGCGTGGAGGCGGAAGTTCGCAGGATGTTCCTCCATGGACACGGTTGAGATCGGCGGAATCGACGTGTGGCTTGCGCCGCCGGAGTATGTCATTCTCCGCAAACTTGAGTACCATCGCGAAGGCGGGTCGGAGAAGCACCTGAGGGACATCGCGGGCGTGCTGCGGGTGTCGGGCGATACCGTCGACCGGGCGGCGCTGTCGGACTGGATCCGGCGCATGGACTTGGACGGAACATGGAAGGGCGTGGAGGACAACCTATGAAGATCACCCGGGCGTTGATCAGCGTGTGGGACAAGACGGGCGTGCTCGACTTCGCGAAGGTGCTGCACGGGATGGGGGTCGAGATCCTCTCCACCGGCGGCACGGCGAAGGCGATGCGCGAGGCGGGCCTTCCTGTGAAGGATGTCTCCGAGTTCACGGGCTTCCCCGAGATGCTCGACGGCCGCGTGAAGACGCTGCACCCGAAGGTCCACGCGGGCATCCTCCACATCCGCGGCAACGCGGAGCATGAGGCGACGATGGCGAAGCACGGGCTCCAGCCGATCGACCTCGTCTGCGTGAACCTGTACCCGTTCGAGGCGACGGTTGCGAAGCCGGGCGTCACCCGCGAGGTCGCGATCGAGAACATCGACATCGGCGGGCCGACGATGCTGAGGTCGTCCGCGAAGAACATGGACCACGTCACGGTTGTCACCGACCCCGCCGACTACGCCCGCGTGCTCGACTGCATGCTTGCCAATGGCGGCGGAACGACGCTGGAACTGCGACGCGAATTGGGCTTCAAGGTCTTCGCGCGCACGGCCGAGTACGACGCCGCGATCTCGGCATGGCTGGCGGCCCAGGGCGGCGTCGGCGACGGCGCCCCGCCGTTCGTCAAGGTCGCGACCGGCGGCGTGAGGCTGCGCTACGGCGAGAACCCGCACCAGACGGCGGCCTTCTATCGCGACCCGGCCTGCGCCGAGGCGTCGATCGCCCACACGCGTGTGCTGCACGGCAAGGAGATGTCGTTCAACAACTACCTCGACGGCGAGTCGGCGCTGGAGACGGCGAAGGAATTCGCCGGCGCGCCCGCGGTCGTCATCATCAAGCACAACAATCCCTGCGGCTGCGCGACGGCGCCGACGCTGGAGGCCGCCTTCGAGGCCGCGTGGGCGGGCGATCCCGTCTCCGCGTTCGGCAGTGTGATCGCGGTGACGCAGCCGGTGGACCTGGCGACGGCGGAGCGGCTGAAGGGCCGTTTCGTCGAGGCGCTGATCGCCCCGGGCTTCGCGCCCGACGCGCTGGAGTATCTGAAGAAGAAGAGCAAGGACCTGCGCATCCTCGAACTCGAAAAGCCCGTCACCCTGCCCGGCGCGGGCCGGCAGTACCGGCAGATCGGCGGCGGACTGCTCGTGCAAGACCGCGACGCGGGGGCCATCCAGCACTGGGTCGTCCCGACCGAGGCCCCGTTCCCCGAGGAGAAGCGCAAGCTGGCGGAGTTCGGCGTGCGCGTGTGCAAGCACGTCAAGTCGAACGCCATCGTGCTCGTCCGCGAGCACTCCGAGGGCTGCCACGCCGTGCTCGGCATGGGCGCCGGCCAGCCGAACCGCGTCGACTCGGTCGGCAAGCTGGCCGTCCCGCGGGCGCGCGAGAACATCAAGCTGCTCTACGAGATGACCGGCGGCTAGGGCACGAGCCCCGGCGGCGTCGCCACCGAGGTGCTGGCGGCCTGCATACTGAGCGCGGATGCCTGCTTCGCGGGCCCGGCCAGCATCGAGCAGGCCGCGCAGGCCGGCGTGAAGTACATCGTGCAGCCCGGCGGCTCCGTCCGCGACGAGGCCGTCATCTCCGCCTGCGACCGCTTCGGAATCGCGATGGCGTTTACGGGGATGAGGCACTTCCTGCACTAGGAATGAAGGAGGAAAACTCCAAACTCCAAGGAAGTGAGAAGTAGAAAAGGGGATCAAGGGAGGAAGGCCGGACAGGCCGTGGGTGGGACATCGGCCGGTTTGACAAAAGGCACCGTCCGCCGGCCCTTCGACTTCGTTCCTTTGTCCTTTCAACTTCCTTGGAGTTTGGAGTTTCTCCACTTTCTGGCTCCGTCTTACACCGCGTGCACGCATTCCGCCGCCGTGGTAGGTTACCCGCATGAAGCTCCCCGCCCCGACCGTTCTCCTTGCCGCCGCGCTGGTCTCCTCCTGCGGCCGGCGTGAGGCGGCGCCCCGCGTGTACACGGAGGCCGCGCCGCCGCCGGCCGCCGTGCCGGCCCCTGCAGCGATGCCGGAGGTGAATGTCCCGATGCCGCCGCCGGCGGAGGCCGCGTGGACCGTGCCCGAGGGGTGGACCGTGCGTCCCGCGGAGGGCATGCGCCGTGCGACATTTATCTTCGAGGAGGCGGGGCAACCCTACGAATGCGCGCTGACCGCCCTCGCCGGCGAGGCGGGCGGCGTGCCGGCGAACGTGATGCGCTGGGCCGGCCAGATCGGGCTGACGGCGCCGCCGGAGAAGCTGCGGGCCTTTGTCGACGCCCTCCCGGAGCGGAAGACCGCGGGTGGTGGTGCCCTCTGGATCGCCGACTTCACAACACTCGACGACGGACGCGCCGCGGACGCCCCGACGATGATCGCCGCGATCGTGCGGCGCCCCGCCGACACCCTCTTCCTCAAGCTGACCGCCCCGAAGCCCGTGATCGAATCCCGTCGAGCCGCCTTCGAAGCCCTCGCCGCGTCGCTTCGATGAGCCGCCGAATGAACACAAAGACGCAAAGAGCGCAAAGGTCGGAAGGATGGAAGACTGCATGAGAGACCCGGGGAACCGAAGCCGGCGTCCCGTGTCCGTCCGTGCCCATCCGTGTCCATCCGTGTCTTCCCGTGTCCCCCCGGCCTTCTCCTCGCTCCTTCTTTGCGCCCTTTGCGTCTTCGTGTTGTCTTCCTCCGGCGTCGGCGCGGCGGAGGTGCAGTTGCGCGGCGACCGGGCCGTGATCCGGGCGGACGGCGAGCCGCTGGCCGCCGTGCTGACGGAATTCGAGCGCCTCGGCGTTCGGGTGCGGCTCGATCCCGACATCGACCGCAAGGTCTCGGTCGACATCCACAATCGCGACACGGACGGCGCCGTGCGCGCGCTGATCGATCCGTTGGGCTATGCGCTGTCGTGGACGGTCCTTCCCGGCCCGGCGGGCGCGATCCCGCGGCTCGACGAGATCCGCGTCTTCGCGCCCGGGAAGTCCCATCGCGCCGTGCCGCTGAAGGCGCCGGCGAAACGGCTCATCCTGTCGCGCGGGGCGGACGGCAAGGGCCCGCTGCACGTCGACCGCGAGATCCTGCTGACGCTGAAGGACGGCGTTTCCACCGGCGACTTCCTCCAGCGGCTCGCGAAGTGGAACGCATCCCTCGTCGACGCGCAGCCGCAGTGGGGCGTCTACCGGATCCGGCTTCCGCCCGGCACCGACGCGCTCGCCGCCGTGGCGGACATCCGCCGCGATCCGATCGTCGCCGGCGCCGAGGCGAACTACGCGGTCCGCATGCCGGCGGGCACGACGATGGCCGGGACGGCCTCCTCCGCCGCGGGCGCCGCCGCCGCGGCCGTTGATCCCTCCTCGCCCCGCGTGGCCGTGCTCGACACGGGGCTGAGCCTTCCGGCCGGCTGGACCATCGCGCTGGCCGGCGCCTACGACGCGACCAGTCCAGGCGGCGCCGCGGCCGACCCGGTCGGGCACGGCACGCAGATGTCGCTGATCGCCTCGGGCGCGGTACTTCCCGACGGTGTCGCCCCCGGCGGAGCTGCGCAGGTCCTCGCGGTGCGCACCTTTGACGGCGACGGGGTCACATCGAATTGGGATCTGCTGCGCGCGATGGGGTATTCCATCGACAGCGGAGCGCGCGTCGTGAGCCTGAGCTGGGGGACGGATACACCGAGCGACTTCGTACGCGAGGCGGTTGTCGAGGCGCAGGAACAGGGCTTGGTCGTCGTCGCGGCCGTCGGCAACGAGGCCACCGGGAAGGCCGAGTATCCCGCCGCCTACGACGGCGTCATCGGCGTTGCGGCCACCGTGCCGTCCGGTCAGACGTGGGAGAACTCGAACTACGGGGATTTCGTGGACCTCGCCGCGCCGGGCACCGCGCAGCTTCCGGTCGGCTACAACGGGCCGCCGGGGCGCTACGCGGGAACGTCCGCCTCCACCGCCTACACGGCCGGCCTGATCGCCCAATGGATGGCGCAGAATCCGAATGCGACCTCCGCGCAGGCGACCGAGGCGCTGAAGGCGTCCCTCACGGACGCCGGTGCGCCGGGGAAGGACCCGAACTACGGCTACGGCGCCCTCGACGCGAACGCGGTATCGAAGCTCCTCGGCCGCTGACCCCATCCCGGGCATCAAGGTTCGAGGCGAGCCGTCCGTCCCCTCCACCCTCCACCTTCAACCCTCCACCCCTCCGGGCCGCCCCTCGTCCCTCGCCCCTCTTTCTACTCCGCCGCCCCGATCGCCCACCGGATGCCGCCGAGCAGATGTTTGCGGAACAGCGGGTCGGCGTAGTGGTCCTTCTTGTGGCCGAGGGCCGTGTAGAAGCTCCGCCCGCCCTCGAACTCGTGGCACCACGCCAACGGGTAGGGTTCGGGCAGGTCCAGGCTCGCCGGCGCCTTGCCGGGCTTCTTGAGGCTCTTCTGGTTGCCGGCGAGCAGCACGCGCACCTTCGTGTTGCGCTCCTTCACGGTGTAGAACTCGTCGGTCCAGGTCCATAGTCCGTCCGGCAGGTGCGAGGTCGAGGGATGCTTGCGGTCGACGACCTCGATCGTGAACTCCTGCATCGGGTGGTGCCAGGCGAACGTGCCGCCGATCAGGCCCCAGTACCACGGCCACTTGCGCTCCGAGCCTGTGGCCGAATGGATGCCGACAAACGCACCGCCGCCGCGGATGTAGGCCTTGAAGGCGTCCCGCTGGCCGTCGTCCTCGAACGCTTCGTTGTTTGAGTTCGAGAAGATGACCGCCTTGTACTTCTGCAGGTTGTGGGCCGTGAAGACGGAGGGCTGATCGGAGACGTCCACCGCGATGCCCGCCTCCTTGCAGATCTCCTGCAGGGCCGCAACGCTCGTCGCGATGTTATCGTGCACGAAGCCCTTGCCGTTGGTCACATGGTTGCGCGTGTAGACGAGGACGCGCGGTTCCGCCGCATCCGCGGCGATGCTCAATCCGAGTGCAAACGCGGCAACGCCGCCCATCCAACGATTCGTGCGCATGGCAATTCTCCCCGGCCCGCCTTACCGGACCGCGGGGAGGAAGGTGGACGGCCCGCCGGGTTGCGTCAAGCCCCGCCGCCGTGCCCGGTGCGGCCGTGGGCATCCGGCGACGCCCTTCCACGCCCGTTGGTGCGGGCGCAAGCCTCTCCGCCTCCGCCCCCCATCCCTTCCGCAGCCCCGAATCGCACCGTACGAATCTTACACTGGATGTAACGATCGTTACATTCAGTGTAAGATAGGGCCCCGGGTCCGCCGGGGACGTCGAGCTTGATGGAGGCGGGGGGGATGGGCGACAATGGACGGCATGCAAGGCCTTCCAACAGCGGTGGTCGTCGCCGGGTCCTATCTCGCCGGGGCGATCCCGTTCGCCTTCCTCATCGCGCGGGCCCGCGGGATCGACATCCGGAAGGTGGGCAGCGGGAACGTCGGCGCGACGAATGTGTTTCGGGCGGTGGGAAAGCGGTGGGGGATCCTGACGTTCGTCTGTGACGCGCTCAAGGGTCTGCTGCCCGCGTTGTTGGGGCCGTACTTGGTGAGTGTCTGGACCGGCGCGCCGGCGCATCCGGCGCTGGGCCTCGCATGCGGTGTCGCAGCGATCGCCGGCCACAGCTGGCCGGTCTTTCTCGGGTTCAAGGGCGGCAAGGGCGTCGCCACGAGTGCGGGCATGCTGCTGGGTGCCGCGCCGCTGGCCGCCGCGGCCGGGTTCGGCCTCTGGATCGTCATCTTCCTGGTCACGCGCTACGTCTCGGTGGCCTCCATCGCCGCCGCCGTCGGCGTGCCGCTCGCCGGCTGGCTGCTCTACGGGCGCGACGACCTCTGGCGTCCGTGGGTGCTCACCGCGATCGGCATCCTGGTCGTCTTCCGTCACCGGACCAATGTTCAGCGCCTCTTGGAAGGAACCGAGCACCGGTTCGGGAAGAAACGCGGACGAACACCGAACGACGAGGGCCACAGCCAGGAGCCATCCGCCAATCCGAAACCCGGAATGCGGAACCTCCCGCCCGAAACCCTGAACCGTGAACCTTGAACCGTGAACTCCTCCTGCCAGAGATCTGACATCCGATGCTGAACACCACGGTCATAGGCGACGGGGGCTGGGGGACGGCGCTGGCGCTCATCCTCCACCGCAACGGACACAGCGTCCGCGTATGGGGGCCTTTCCCGGACTATGTCGCGGAGATCGCCGCCCGACGCGAGAATCCACGGTTTCTCGCGGGGATCCCGCTGCCGGCGGAGATCGCGTGGACCGCCGATCCAGCCGCGGCCGTGGACGGGGCGAACCTCGTCGTGCTCGCCACGCCCTCGCAGTTCTACGCCGGCGTGCTTCAGCGCTTCAGCCCGGTGTGGCCGTCCGGGGCGCTGGCGGTCAGCGTCACCAAGGGCCTCGATCGGGAGACCCATCACCGGATGTCGGCCGTTGCGGAGTCGATCCTCGGCGCCGGGCCGGTGGCGGCGCTGTCGGGCCCCAGTTTCGCCGAGGAGGTGGCCAAGGGTCTGCCGACGGCGGTCGTTGCGGCCTGCGCCGATCCCGTCCTCGCAGCCCGGGCGCAGGAGGCCTTCACGCAGGCGGCGTTCCGCGTGTACACCTCGGATGACGTCGTCGGCGTGGAACTCGGGGGTGCGCTGAAGAACGTCATCGCCATTGCAGCCGGGGCGTGCGACGGTCTGGGCCTCGGCATCAACACCAAGGCCGCCCTGGTCACGCGCGGGCTGGCGGAGATGACACGGCTGGGCGTCGCGCTCGGCGCGCATCCGGCGACGTTCGCCGGGCTCAGCGGGACCGGCGACCTGATGCTGACCTGCTTCGGCCGGCTCAGCCGCAACCGCTCCGTCGGTGAGCGGCTTGGACGCGGCGAGAAAGCGGAGGACATCCTTCGCGGTATGGCGCAAGTCGCCGAGGGCGTGACGAACTGCGATAATGCCGCCGCGCTCGCGCGCGAGGCGGGCGTCGAGATGCCGATCGCCGAGGCGGTGCATGCCGTGGTTCGCGGCCGGATGGGCCCCCGCGAGGCGGTGGCGCACCTGATGGGGCGCGATCCCCGGCCCGAGCGGGATGGTTCCCGGTCGCGGACGGATGCCGACAATGCAGCGGGGCGGAAGGCCCCGGGGGAGCGGGAATGAACCGATTCGCAGCAATGGGTGTGACGGCGGCCGTGGCGGCCGTGGCGATCGCCGGATGCAAGACCACGAACACCGTGAAGACGGGATCCGACGGGAAGCCGGTCTCGGGCCTCATCAACAGCGAGCGGGAAATCCGGGCCTTCGTCAGCCGGGCCCTCGACCCGCGCGAGTTCGCCATCACTATCACGATGAATCCGGACAACCGCCCCGTCATCGTCAATGCGAACCGCGTGCGGCCGGGCCTCGAGGCGGTCGCTTCGTTCGTTTCGCCGCCGCACACGGCGCTTCCGGTGATCGAGGGCACCGTCGGCGGCCGCCCTGCGCGCATCCTGGTCGATCCCACGTCGAGCGACAACTGGACCTCCATCGAGCTGGCGCGCGCCTTTGGACTCGTCGCCATTGCCCCGCCGCTGATCAGCGGATTTCCGGAGCACGTCACCGATGTCGTCCGGGGCACGCTCTGCGTGGCGCCGTCCATGACCGTGGACGTGTTGCCCATGGACGCTGCGCTCTTCTACGCGCGGGCCTCACGCGGTCCGCTGTGGCCGCTGAGCCGTTCCGCCGATGCTCACGATGCCGACTTCGTCATCGGGTGGAGCCTCCTGAGGTCGTTCCAAGCCGTGCGCTGGGACTTCGGCGGCCGCGTCATCGTCTTCGCAACCCGCCCGCACGGGGACGATGACGACAGCCTCATCGCCCGCGTTCCGCTCGAGAACGGCTTTGAGGCCCTGGTCGTGAAGGGCATGGTGGACGGCAAGACCAAGTCCATCCTGATCGATCTGGCCGGCGACTACGAGGTAGCGGTCGATGACGCCACGATGGACCTCGTGAGACAGATCTCGCTGGGCGACCTCGTCCTGCGCGACCTCCATCCGACCACTCTCGCCGCGCACGGCCTCGGCTTCCCCGGCGTGCCGCGTCTCGGGCTGCGGGCACTGTCGCGGTTCCGCATCGTGCTCGACAACCGCCGCAACGAACTCCTGATCGGCGCACCCAGCGGTCCGGCGCGGCCAGTGGCGCCGTAGAAGGCCCGGCGCTCCAAGCCGGCGTCGTACCGACGTGAGAGACTCCCGACTCGGCCTCCGGCTCCAGCCTCCCCCGCCGGGGTTCGTTGCCTGTGCGGCCGCAACTCTCGCGGCCGGATGCATCTCGTTTCCCATGCCGGATCCGGCGGCCACGGCCCGCCCGCCGGAGTCCATGGGAATCCGCATGGAGGTCCATGGAAACTCTCTGCGGATCGACCCCGTGAACGCGGTCGTCCGGCGCGAGCCATCCACGCTATCCTTCTGTGCGCGGCCGTTCGAGGATGCGACGCCGATCATCCGCATCCGTGTCAATGGACAGACCGTCCTCGCCCTCCTCGACACCGGTTCCACCGCCACGCTGATGGACTCCGCCGGCGCCGCGCGCGTGGGCGTCCCCGCCTTGCGATCCGGCGCGGCCGGGGTCGACGGCGGCCTCGTCCGCCTGCCTTCGCAGGGGCTGGGCGCAAAGTTCCACGCGTGGCTCGGTCTCGCGCCCGAGGTGCAGGCCGGCGGCGTGACGGTTTCCAATCTGGTCGTGGGCATCCTCGACCCGAAGACGGATCTCGGTGCGCGGGGGTGGATGGCCGGGCACCGGGTCGAGATGCTGCTCGGCTCCGATTTCCTCCGCCTGTGCGGCCGTGCGATCTGGGACGTGCCCGGCGAGCGGATCACGCTGGCCCCGCCTGCGGCGGCGATGCCGCCGGATGGCGTGCCGCTCGATCCAGAGCACATCGTGCCCGTGTGCAGGGTCCGGGTCGGCGATGACCGCGAGGTTCCGGCGGGCATCGACAGCGGCGGCGCGTTCGGCTTCTGGGTGCCCGGTCCGTTGTCCCGCGGCGCGAAACTTCCGCAGCCGAAGCCGGATGCCCAGGCGTCGCTCAGCCAGGGCATGGGCGGCAGCGTGGTCTCCACCCCCGCAGGCCCGGTCGACCTCCGCCTCGGCGGGGCCGTCCTGGAGGACGTCCCGATGGTCATCGGCGCCACCGGTCGCGGCCACGCGCATCTACCCCACGCCCTCATCGGCCGCACCGCCCTCGCCACCCGCACCGTCAGCTTCGACTTCGACCGCGGCACCGTCCACGTCTCGCCATAAGAACTGTAACATCCAGCCGTACGATCGTACGGCTGGATGTTACACATGAATCGCAATGGCTGGATTCAAGAACGCCCGGATTCGATATGCTTGGGTGTAACATCCGAATGTACGATCGTACATTCGGATGTTACACCACCACCGCGATGGACGGGCGGGAGGAGGGGCTCAGCCGCGGCGATGGGGGACGAAGGCGTGGTCGCAGATTTCGCAGACGTGAAACTCCGTGAGTTTGATCAGCGGCCGAGGCTGGTCCGATACGACCGTTCGGATGCGGGGGGAGCCGCAGGCCGGGCAGCGACCTGCCCAAATCCGTCGCCTGCGACAAGACGCCAATCCGCCGCACGAGGTTTCCAGACCTTGGAAGCCCGCACCCCATCTCCTTCCAACCCTTGGAACCCAAGAACCCGCGAACCTGCCAACCTGCGAACCTCCTCCTTTCCGCGTGCCGGCGGGGCCGGGGTCTGGTATGACTCGTGCCATGCCGGTCGGGGTTTCCATAGAGAACGTTGTGAAGCGGTTCGGCGGGCTGCGCGCCGTGGACGGCGTGTCGCTCGAAATCGAGCCGGGCGAGCTGTTCTTCCTGCTGGGGCCGAGCGGCTGCGGCAAGACGACGCTGCTGCGGTGCATCGCGGGTTTTCACCAGCCCGACGAGGGCGCGATCCGCATCGGCGGCGAGGACATCACCCACGCGCCGCCCCACCGCCGCGACACGGGCATGGTGTTCCAGTCCTACGCGCTGTGGCCGCACATGACGGTTCGCGAGAACGTCGCGTTCGGCCTCGAGATGCGGAAGCTGCCGCGCGAGGAGGTCCGCCGCCGCGCCGACGAGGCCCTCGCGCAGGTCCGCATGTCCGACCGTGCCACGCACCGCCCCGCGCAGCTCTCCGGCGGTCAGCAGCAGCGCGTCGCGCTGGCCCGCGCCCTGGTGGTCCACCCGAAGTGCCTGCTGCTCGACGAGCCGCTCTCGAACCTCGACGCCAAGCTGCGGCTCGAGATGCGCTCGGAGATCCGGCGGATCTGCAAGGAGGCCGGGCTGACCGCCATCTACGTGACGCACGACCAGAAGGAGGCGATGTCGATCGCCGACCGCCTCGCCATCCTCAACGCCGGCCGCGTCGAGCAGTGCGGCCGGCCGAACGACGTCTACCAGCACCCCGCGAACCGGTTCGTCGCAGGCTTCATCGGTGAAACGAATTTTCTCGAGGGCCGCGTCGAATCGCGCGCCGGTACGGGGGCGCGCATCATGACGGCCGCGGGCCCGGTCGATGCGGCGGACGCGGGCGGTGCGGCGGTGGGCTCGGCAGTCACGCTGGCGCTCCGTCCCGAGGCCCTGCGACTTGCCCCGGCGGACGGCGCGGCGGGCGTGAACCGGCTTGCCGGGGATGTCATCGAAACGGCCTATCTCGGCGAGGTCGTGCAGCAGCAGGTGCGTCTCCGAAATGACGACGCATCCACGGTTCCCGTCTTCCGCGTGTTCGAATTGCGCCCGACCGTCGTGGCGCGCGACGGCCGGGCGGAGCCGGTCGTCCTCTCCATCGCCCCCGCCGACGTGGTCGTGCTCGGGTCATGACCTCTCGCCTCGCCAGCGCCATCACCGTGGCCGTCGTTCTGGCCGCCGTGCCGGATGTCCGCGCGGTGCTCCTCTCCGGATTTGAACCGGACGAGGCGGCTCTTCCCTACCGGGCGCGCCGGGGTACGACGCTCGATGCGACGGCAGACTTTGCGACGGAGGGAACGAATGCGCTCCGGTTCGCGTCGCCCGTCTGGACGAACGGCATGCCCGAGTGGCCGGCGTTCGACCTGAAGCCACCGGTCCGCGACTGGCGGGGGTTCGACCGGCTCGTCGTCGACATCACGAATCCGTCGGAGGCGCAGTTCCTGTTCGGACTGTACGTGACCGACTCCAAGGTCCGCCTCCAGGAGGGGCTCGGCCACCTGTTCGAACTGCCCGCGCGGGGGTGGAAGCGGTTTGAGATTCCGCTCGCAGCCATGCCGAAGGCCGTCGACCGGACGGACATCGTCCGCGTGCACTTCTTCACGGAGCGCCCCGCGACGAACCTGGTGTTGCACCTCGACGGACTGGTCCTGCTGAAACCGGGCGAGACGGCGCCCGATCCGGTGCCGGCGCTGGCGCGGCAGCTGGCCCCGCTGATGGCGCCGGGGGCCGATGCGGTGGCCGCCGGGCTTGCGGCGGCGCGCGCCGAAGCCGGCGATCATCCACTGCTGGCCGCATGCGACCGGGACCTCGCGGAAGTTCGGGCCGGCCTTGCGTCGTCGGATGTGTCCACGTTCCGACTGGCGGCGCTCGGGGAGACCTTGGACGGCCTGCCCGCACGGGTCGAGCGGGCCGCCGGTGTCGCCCGCCTGCGCCGCGCGTCACAGGCGCTGGCGCCGGCCTCGGCGGAGATCCTCGTCACCGCCGCATCCTCGATGGAAAAGATCCTGCCGCGCTCCGGCGCGCTGTCCGCAACTCCGGCCCGCGATCTCCAACTCAGCGTCGCGCGCAACGAGACGGAGAGCCTGCAATTGATCGTCGTGCCCGCGGGCGAAGGGCTGCGCGGCGTCACGGTGGCCGCAACCGACCTTGCCGGGCCGTCCGGCACGGTGCTTCCGGCGGCGCGGGTGGAGTGCGACGTCGTCGGCTATGTCGAGACGAAGAGCCGTCCGCCGTACGGTACGCCGCACGTCGGCTGGTGGCCCGACCCGATTCTCGATTTCCTCGGTCCGGTCGACATTGCGGGCGGTGATGCGCAGGCGTTCTGGATCCGCGTCCACGCGCCCAAGGACCAGGTCCCCGGAACATATCGCGGCACGCTCACCGTTTCGGCCGCCGGTGCCACGCCGCAGCCCGTCGGCCTCACTGTCCGCGTGCGATCCTTCACGCTGCCCGACGGCAGTCCGCTGCCTCTGGCGATCACGTTTGCGCCCGAGGACCACCCGTCGGATGAAACGAAGGCGGCGCAGGCGCAGTGGCGCAAGGCGGATGACTATCCGATCCATGCGTGGCGGGCGCGCAAGACGGACTGGGCGGACTTCCTTGCCGACTACCTCATCACGTACGACAGCCTCTACCACCATGGCGTTCCGGATTTCGAGATCCTCCAGCGCCTGCACGCGCAGGGCCGGCTCGGCCGGTTCAACCTGGGCTACTGGTACTACTTCGATGACCGGCCGGCGGACGAGGCGAAGTGGCGCGAGAAGACGCTGCCGCGTCTCCGCGAGGGCTACGCCCGCGCGAAGGATCTCGGGTTGCTGGACCACGCCTATCTCTACGGCTGCGACGAGGTTCCGACGAACCACTTTGCGTGGGTCGAGCGCGCGGCGGCGATCCTGAAGGCGGAGTTCCCCGGCGTGCCGATTCTGACGACGACCTACGACGACGGGTTCGGGGCGTCCTCCGGCCTCCGCTCGATCGACGGCTTCTGCCCGCTGACGCCGAAGTACGACCGCGCCCGCGCCGCGGCCGCCCGCGCCGCCGGCCGGCAGGTGTGGTGGTACATCTGCTGCGGCCCGCACCATCCGCACGCGAACATGTTCATCGAGTATCCTGCGATCGAGGGGCGCCTGCTGATGGGTGCGATGACGGCGCGCGAGCGTCCGGACGGCTTCCTCTATTACCAGATCAGCATCTGGAACTCGCGGCATCCCATCACGACCGGGCCGTTCACGGACTGGGATCCGCGAAGCTGGACGACCTACCACGGCGACGGCTCGTGGACCTGCGTCGGGCCGGGCGGCGTGCCGGTGCCGACGATCCGTCTCGAGAATTTTCGCGACGGCCTTGAGGACTTCGCCGCGGTGCGCGTGCTCGAGGATCTGGTTCGTACCCGCGAGGCGGCCGGCGGCGCGGACGCCGAGTGGATCGCCGCGTCGAAGGCTGCGATCGCCGTTCCGGCGTCGCTCGTGGCGTCGATGACCGACTATTCCCGCGACCCCGCCCTGCTGCGGGCCTGGCGCGATTCGGTCGACGATCTCATCGAGCGCGCCGCCGCGTCCGCCGGACCCTGAGCCGGAACGATTTGGTGAGGGGGACAGGGGACGGGACAGGGGACAGAGAAGCAGTGACAACGGTCGAAGCATGGCCGCGTCCAACTTGTGGACCGTTGGGCGGCAACGGGTTCCAATGATTGGACAGCGGTGGCGCCGTTTCTCTGTCCCTCCGCCCGGGAACGGCCCATGTTGTCATCTGGATGTGACGGCCGCGACACGCAGATGACAACATGACGGTGGGCGGAGGCGGGGGCAGCCGCCCGCCTCCCCGTTCGAAAGACAACGCGAAGGCGCAAAGACCGCAAAGAGCGGAATGGAAAAAGAGAAGCCGGGCATGTGAGGGGTTAGGGTACTGCTTCTCTGTCCCCGAGAGACCGCAAAGATCAACCGGCCGTGGCGTGCGCGCGGTGCCAGGCGGCGGGGGGGGATCCGGTGTGGCGGCGGAAGACGCGGGAGAAATAGTGGCGATTGGGGAAGCCAGTGGCGGCGGCGATGTCGTCGATACTGCGGGACGTGCCGGAGAGCAGCGCTGCGGCCTCGCGGATGCGCAGGCTCGTGATGTGGCGGGACGGGGTCGTGCCGTGCGTGGTCCGGAAGGCTTCGAGGAACGCGCGGCGGCCGAGGCCCGATTCCCTGACAAGGTCCGCGACGCGCAGCGGCGAGGCGAGCCGGTCCGCGATCGAGGCGTCGACCCTGGCCATCGCCGCCTCCACACCGCCCGAGGCCCAGCGGATCTCCGGGCGGGCCAGCACGAGGTGGAGCAACGCGTGTGAGAGGTGGAAGATGGGATCCCGGTATCCGTCCCTGCCTGCGGCGATCTCCGCGGTCAACCGCCCGATCGTCCGCCGCTCCTCCGCCCGCGGGTCCAGCGTGAGCGGCAGGGCCTGCGCGGGATCCGGCCGGCGCGCGCACTGGAATGCGAGCCAGAGATGCGGCACCGGGGCCCGGCCGCGGCAGTGGAAGAGGACGCCGTCGGGGATCAACACGACCCGGTCCGGCCCGAGGCGGACCTCCCGGCCGTCCGCCATCACGACGCGATGCCCCGGCCGTGCGTTGAAGTAGAGCCGCCAGAAGGGGCTCAGCACGTTTGGGAAGTTCCAGTCGCGGCTGCGAGGGTTGTACCCCGCCTCGTGCAGCAGCACGCCCGGCGCGGGCGGCGCGGGCGCCAGCGGCGCGAACTCCACGCCGACCCCCGAAAACGGGTTGCTGTACGCTCCGCGGTTGCGGCGGGCGGTGGAAGGAAACGACATGACACGGATCGTAAAAGACAAAGACCGCGGGGGCAAGCGGGGATAGGCTGCGCGAGGATGGAATGATGGAAAGGTGGAATGATGGATGGGTGGGGTGGCGGGACGGCGAGTGATCCGGTTGAGTCGACCATTCATCCAACCTTCCAGTCCTCCATGATTCCATTCCTTCGGAGGGTGCCATGAATCGACGGGTGTTTCTTGGGACGGCGGGGGCCGGTGCGGCGGCGGCATTCATCTCGGTAAAGGTGCCGGGCATGGAGGCCGGCGCGGCCGAGGCGGCGGCGGGGCCGAAGGTCTGGATCGATCCGCGCATGCACGCGCTGCCGAAGCGGCCGTGGCGGAAGATCCACCAGGACTTCCACAACTCGACACATGTGCCGAAGATCGGCGCGAAGTTCAACGCGGACGAGTGGGGCGACCGGCTCGTCGCGGGCAACGTCGACTCGATCGTCGTCTTCGCCAAGGACATGCATGGCCTCTTCTACTACCCGAGCGCCTTCGGCCCCGTGCACCCGGGCCTGTCGTTCGATCTCCTCGGCGAGCAGGTGAAGGCCTGCCGCAAGCGCGGCATCGCCGTCTACGCCTACTACTGCGTCACGTGGGACCACCACATGGCCGGGACGCACAAGGACTGGCTCGTGATCAAGCGCGACGGGTCGAACTACCTGCCGAAGGCCGGCCAGACGCCCGGATGGACGGCGCTGTGCATGGCGCACGAGCCGTATCTGAAGCTGATGGACGACCACACCCGCGAGTTCGTGTCGAAGTACGACCTCGACGGCCCCTGGTTCGACATGGCCGAGCCGATCTCGCACGAGTGCTTCTGTCCCGAGTGCAAGAAGCAGATTTCGGCTGCTGGGAAGGATCCGAACGATGCCGAGGCGCAGCGCACGCACAAGAACGGGCTCTTCCTCGGCTGGAAGCGGCGCATCCGGGCGCTCGTGAAGTCAATCCGTCCGAACGCGCAGATCGACTTCAACGACATCGGCCTCTCGTGCGTCAGCCAGCGCGCCGAGCTGCTCGACAACATCGACATCGAGGCACTGCCGACCGGCGCCGGCTGGGGCTACTTCTACGCGCCCGCCCAGATCCGCTATCAGCGCACGTTCGGCATCCCGGTCTACGGCATGACCGGCCGCTTCGTGACGTCCTGGGCGGACTTCGGCGGGCTGAAACTTCCGGAGCAGCTCGACGTCGAGCTCGCCAGCATCGTCGCCAACGCCGCGCGCTGCGATGTCGGCGACCAGATGCCGCCCGACGGCCGCCTCGACCCGGCGGTCTACCACGTGATCGGGAAGTCGTTCGGCCGCATCAAGGCGATCGAGCCGCACCTCGAGGGAGCGGCGCCCGTCGCCGAGGCCGCGATGCTGATCCCGGCCGTGCCGTTCGACAGGCTGCGCGACGAGTATATCTACGGCGTGACCAAGCTCATGCTCGAGGCGCGCCTGCAGTTCGATGTCGTCGAGCCCGGCCAGGAATGGGAGCGTTACGGCCTCGTCGTGCTGCCCGACGCCTTCCGCCCCGACGCCGCCACGGTGGAGCGGCTGCACGCCTACATCGCGAAGGGCGGCGCCGTCATCGTGTGCCACGACGCCGGCCTGCCCGCGGGCGCGAGCGCCGGCTGGCTCGACCGCTACGGGCTGACCTACGCCGGCCCGTCGCCGTTCAAGCCGGCCTATCTCGTGCCGCGCGCGAAGTTCACCGGCGATATCCCGGACTACGAGTACGCGCTCTACGAGGGCGCCGCGCAGTGGAAGGCCGCCACGCCGGCCGTGTCGTTCGCGGCCCTCGGCGAGCCGCTGTTCCAGCGCAGCGGCGAGCGGTTCACGAGTCACAAGCAGACGCCGTTCGACCATGCGACGGACTACACGGTCCTCGCGCGCAGCGGCCGCGTCGGACTGATCGCGTTCCCGGTCGGCCAGAGCTACTACCGCAACGGCTACTGGGTGTACCGGAGCGCCTTCGAGCACGTTCTCCGCGAGGTGCTGCCGGTGCGGTTGGTGGACACCAACGCGCCGCTGTCGACCGAGATCACCGTGACGCACCAGGCGGCCGACCGCGCCGCGCGCCGGCCGGAGCGGCACCTTGTGCACATCGTCAACTGGTCCCCGAATCGCAAGGCCCCGCCGCATCCGGAGTTCCACGAGTCGCCGGTGCCGCTGGCGGACGTGCGTGTGCGGCTCAACCTGCCGCTGAAGGGCGTTTCGGCGCGCGCGGTGGTCGCCGGGCGGAAGCTTTCCGTGAAGCGCGTCGAGGGCGGCGTCGAAGTCGTCGTGCCGCGCGTGCCGGTCCACGAGATCGTCGCGTTCGAGGCGGACTGACATGGACCGCCGCACGTTTCTTACGGCCTGCGCCGCCGCCGGCGGGGCCGCGCTCACGAGGGCGGCCGGCGTTGCGCCGGCTCCCGCGCCGCGGACGCGCCGCTTCGGCGACGCGCGCGACTGGTTTTTCGAAAAGCGGTTCGGGATGTTCGTCCACTGGGGCATCTACGCGGCCGGCGCGTGGCACGAGCAGCACCAGTACCGGCGGAGGCTCGGCCGGGCGGAGTATGCGAAGCTGGTGCCGCAGTTCAACCCGGTGAAGTTCCATCCCGATGTGTGGCTCGATCTCGTCGAGGCGGCGGGCATGGGCTACGTCACGTTCACGGCGAAGCATGTCGACGGCTTCTGCATGTGGGACACGAAGCAGACGGACTACAACATCACGCGCACGCCGTACGCAAAGGACACGCTGGCCATGCTTGCCGAGGCCTGCCACCGGCGCAAGGTGCCGCTCTGCATCTACTACTCGATGGCCGACATGCACCACCCGAACTATCCGTCCGCCGGGCGACCCTACGAACTGTCCGCCCCGGAGCCGGGCGATGCGCCGGATCT
>CAYRFK010000054.1:0-22854 GCA_964423465.1 uncultured Verrucomicrobiota bacterium
TACATGCCGGTCCTCGGATCCTGCGCGGCGAGGATGTGGTTGACCAGCGCGCGTTCGTGGAAGTCCATCGTCCGCGCGTCCGGCTCCCACGCGAACAGGTGCCGCGTGAGCTTCAGCATGTTGTAGGTATTGCACGTCTCGCAGGTGGCGGGCGAGAGATGCTCGTGAAAGCGGTCGACCGGGAAGAAGTGCTCGCGGTCGCTGTGGCCTCCGACGGCGTACGACCGGTGCAGTGCGACGCGCTCCCACGCGAGCGAGGCGATCCTCCGGTACGCGTCGTCGCCGGTCAGTTCGAACTCGCGCGCGGCGCCGACGAACTTCGGAATCTGCGTGTTCGCGTGCAGTCCATCCATGCGATCCTCGCCGGCGGCGAGCGGGTCGAAGACCCTGCGATGGTCGAACGCGCGGGCGAGGGCGAGGTGGTCGGGGTTTCCGGTGGCGGCGTACAGGTTGGCGAGCACCTCGTTCATGCCGCCGAACTCGGTGTCGAGTTGCGCCTGCTGCGCGTCGGGGCCGGCGAGATCGACGCGGGCCCTGATCCAGGCGGCCATTCCCGTGACGACGTCGAGCGCCTGTGCGTTGCCGCAGAGGCGGTGGGCATCCAGCAGGCCGGCCATGATCTTGTGCAGCGTGTAGTACGGCGCCCAGACGCCCTTGCGGGCGTAGACACGGTCGAAGAACTCCTCGGGATAGGCGGAGAGGAAGCCCTCGCGGAATCCCTTCGCGGGCATCGCGGCCTGGCAGGCGGCGAGATCCGCGACGATGGCGTCGGCACGCCTCTTGAGTTCGGCATCCCCGGTGACCGCGTGCATCAGCGAGATGGCGCTCAGGTAGTGCCCGAGCGTGTGGCCGCGCAGTTCCCGCTTCGGATCCTCCCAGCCGCCGTAGACTTTCGCGGTCGTCGGCAGGCCGGCCGTCTCGCGGAACTGCTGCAGCAGCCGGTCGGGATCGAGGGCGAGCAGCACCTTGCGGTTCCGCTCCTGGGCATCGCGGAATGGACCGTCCAGCAGCCGCACGTCCGACAGCGCGAACGGCGAGGCCCGGAGTTCACCCTTGTTCCGCGCCTCCATTTCGAGGTCCCCGGCCGCCCCCCGCCCCGCCGGCGCCGCAACCGTCGCCAGAACGACCCACGCCGTGCGCATCCATCCGGTACGAAGCATGCTCCACTCCTTCTTTTCGTTTCCTGCCAAAGACTGCATGTCCGCACGTCCCGAAGCAATTCCAAAGGGCGGAGGTGTCTGTGCACCGTGACGTTTCGTCCGCCTGCCAGGTCAGGCGTGGCGGCCGGGCTGGGGCGACCGCAGCAGGGCGTTCTCGAGCGGTTCGCCGGGCTTCAGGCGGGAGAGTTGCAGCACGGCATAGAGGGCCATGGCCATGTTGCCGAGGGCCAGGATCGCGACAAGCCATCCAAGACGGCGGGCCCAGCCTTGTTCCTTGTAGGCGACCCAGACGTAGAAGGTCAGGAAGCCGAAGTAGGCGTCGGCCAGCGTGGCGGCGAACCATCGGTCCGGCCAGAGCCCGTCGCCCGCGATCCAGACCCCGCGATCGAGGCTGGCCCACGTGGTGACCGCGATCATGCCCGCCAAAACGAGAACAAAGAACGCCTTCAGCAATGTCTTCATGGTCGACCTCCGTACGGACGCAGTCTACCCCGCATCCGGGCCGCAACAAGTCGCGGCGGAGGAGCTCCAGCGAGGTACGTTTGTCCTTGTCACCGTCCGCGGCCGGACGCACAGTCAATCCGTGGGAGCCTGCGGGGGGGGATGGAGGCCGCAGTTGTGAGGCGTGAGGACATGGGAATTGGCGGGCGGCGCTGGACGCGCACGTGCGCGGTGCTGGCGCTGGGATTTGCGGCCATCGCGCTCTGGAGCTGGGGCGCGGGCGTGGCGGACATCCTCACCTTTTCCAGCCGGCACATCCCGATGGCGCCGTCGACCGCCCTCCTGGTACTTCTCCTCAGTCTTGCGGTTTTCATCTCGGAGCGCTGGCCCGGCCATGCGGCGGTGGTCCGGTTCGCACGCGGATCGGCGTCGTTCGCCGCGGTCGCCGGACTTCTGGCCGCTGTCCGCGCCGCTCTTGGGTGGGATTCGCCGCTGGAGATCTGGCTGGCGCGGACGGTGGAGCGGGTGGACGGGATTCCGCTCGGCCTGATGTCCCCCCTGACCGGCGCGGCGATCCTCGCCGCATCCCTCGTCCTTCTTCTGCACCATGGGCGCCGCGAGCCATCGCTGCATGCGCGCTGGATCGCAACCGTCCTGGCGGCCGCGGTGACGCTGACCGGCCTCGTCATGGCGGCGAGCTACGCGGTGGACGCGCCCCTCTTCTACGGCGACGGCTTGATCCCGATGGCGCTCTGGACCTCGGCGACCTTCGTGTTTCTCGGCCTGTCCCAACTGGCCCTTGTGCGGACCCCGCGTTCCGTACAGCCCGGCGGCGCCGGGGCGGTTCCCGTGCTGGTGGCGGGGCTTCTGGCCCTCGTTGGCGGCACGATCGGAGCGGTCTACCTGCGATACGAGCAGGACATACGGCGAAGCGAGGCCCGCGGCCTTCTGCACGCCATCGCGGACCTCAAGGTGGAGCAGATCGGAACCTGGCGAAGCGAGCGGCTGGGCGATGCGCGGTTCTTTGCGCGGGCCTCGTTCTTCGCCGCGGACGTGCAAGCCTTCATGGCCGCCCCATCCTCCATGCCTGCGCGCGACGCCCTGATGCACTGGCTCACCCTGCTGAAGGCGGGCGACCGTTACCGCGCCGTCGTGCTGTTCGACCCGTCGGCAAACCCCGTCCTCAGCGCCGTCACGCCCGGATCCGCACTCCCACCGATCGACCCGGCCCTGCTCGCGGCGGCGGCGGGGACGAACCGCGTGATGATCATCGACCTGCACCTGATACCCATGGACGGCGAGGCCCGCATGGAGCTTCTCTTCCCGGTCTTCGCGCCCGGGGCATCCCACCCCGCGGCGGATCCCTCCCCCGACGGCTTCCCCGCCGCAGCAGGCCGGCCGCTCCTCGGCGTGGTCCGCATGTGCATCGATCCGGGTGCCTACCTGTATCCGATGATCCGGTCCTGGCCGACACCCTCGCTGACCGCCGAGACGATGCTGGGCCGGCGCGAGGGCGACGAGGTCGTCGCGCTCAACGAGATGCGTCACCGGACGAACGGCCTGTTTGCGAGGTTCCCCATCACGCCAGGGTCCCGCCTGCCCGCCGCGCGCGCGGCGCTCGGCCACTCGGGGTTTCTCGACGGCATCGACTACCGCGGCGAGCCCGTCCTGGCCGACGTCCGCCCGGTGCCGGGTTCCCCGTGGTTCGTGATCGCCAAGGTGGACCGCAGCGAGATCTACGCGCCACTGCGCGAACAGGCCTGGCTCACCTTGCTCAACACGCTGCTGCTGGCTCTCCTCATCGGCGTGCTGGTCGGCTACGTCTGGCGTTCCCGCGAGTCGTCCTTCACCCGCCGCGAACTGGCGGCGGAACGGCAGCGGACGGCGCTGGCCGAGCGCATCGAGCACCTGATGAAGGGTGCCAACGACATCATTCTCCTCGCCGACGAGGAGGAGCGGATCCTCGACGCCAACGACCGGGCGGTGGAAGCCTACGGATATTCGCGCGAAGAGCTCCGGACGATGCGTGTG
This sequence comes from uncultured Verrucomicrobiota bacterium, assembly GCA_964423465.1. Classification (GTDB taxonomy): domain Bacteria; phylum Verrucomicrobiota; class Kiritimatiellia; order PWTM01; family PWTM01; genus VGWF01. The sequence continues at coordinate 3,633 of CAYRFK010000054.1, forward strand.
CCCGATCTGCGCGACGATGCTTCCCGCCCGGGCTTCGAGCGCGACACCGTGGCGATCCTGTCCCGCGGCCGCGCCCGGTTCGAGACGGTGAACCGGCGCAAGAACGGCACAACCTTCCCCGTCGAGGTCAGCGCCAGCCTCATCGAGATCGGCGGGGTTCGCTACCGCATGGGCATCGTGCTCGACATCACGGAACGAAAGGCGCGCGAACGCGAGATCGAACAGCTGAACGGGCTCTTCGCGACCCTCAGCGATGTCAACCAGGCCCTCGTTCGTGCGCGCAGCCGGGGCGAGATCTTCGACGCCACGTGCCGCATCGTGGCCAAGCACGCCGGCTTCCGCGCCGTATGGATCGGGTGCGTCGACCCGTCATCGCGCACGCTCGTGCCCTCCAGCATCGCCGGCGACGCCTCGGACTACGTGGCGCTCGTTCACATCAACCTGGATGAGGTCTCGGAGCGGCGCGGCCCGGCCCTGCTGTGTCTCCTCGAGGGGCGGCCCTGCGTTGTGAACGACTTCCTTTCCGATCCCCGCATGGCGGCCAAGCGCGCCAGGGCCGTCGAACATGGAATCCGCTCCGCCGCCGCCCTTCCGCTCCGGTTCCAGGGCGCGATCTGCGGCGTGCTGATGGTCTACTCGGGCGAGCCGGGCGTCTTTCGCGAACGCGAGACCGCGCTGCTCGAGGAGATCGCGATGGACATCTCCTTCGGCCTCGACCATCTGGACCAGGAGGCCAAGCGGCGCGCGGCGGAGACCGCATTGCGGTGTCACGCCGACGAACTGCGCCAGCGCAACGAGGAGCTTGAGCGGTTCAACCGTGCCTCGGTCGGCCGCGAACTCCGCATGGTCGAGTTGAAACGGGAGATCAACCGGCTGCACCGGGAAGCCGGCAGGCCGGAACCGCATCTCCTCGATTTTGGGGATGACGAAAAGCCCATCCAGCGATCCGACCCCACGGGTGAGCCATGAGCGAACCGCTGAAGATCCTGGTGATCGAAGACTCCGCGGCCGACTTCCTGTTGCTGCGAAACCATCTCCGGCAGGAGGGCGTGACCGCGGAGTACCGCCGGATCGCCAGCGCCGACGAGGCGCGGGCCGCTCTCGACGAGGGGGGATGGGATGTCGTTCTCTCCGACTACAACATCCCCGGCCTCGACATCCACGGGGTGCTCGATGACCTCCGCGCCCGGCATCCCGACCTGCCGGTCATCCTGATCTCCGGAAGCATCGGCGAGGAACGCGCCGTCGAGCTGCTCCGCAAGGGCGTCTGCGACTTCATCCTCAAGAGCAACCTCGCCCGCCTCGCGCCCGCCATCCACCGGAGCCGCCAGGATATTGCCGAACGCCGCGCGCGACGGGAGGCCGAGACCTCCCTGCGCGCGTCGCGCGTCGCGGCCCTGAACATGATGGAGGACGCCGTCGAGGCGCACCGCCACGCCGAGCGGGTCAACCTCGACCTGCAGCAGGAAATCGCCGAACGGCGACGGGCCGACGAGGCGTTGCGCGCAAGCGAGGCCCGCTTTCAGCGAATGGCCGCCTGCATCGACGACGTCCTGTACGGCGTCAACGGGACGACCGGCGAGTTCGACTATATCAGCCCCGCCTTTGAACGCATGCTGGGCTACACCCAAGACGACATCGTCGGCATGGGCGGCCGCAGGGCGTTCATGGGAAGTGTCATCCAGAGCGGACACTTCGAGGAGCAGCAGCGCGTCTTCGAGGACTTGAAGCCGGGCGCCGACGCCACGCGCACCTGGGAGGCCTGGTGGCGGCACAAGGACGGGACGCTGCGGTGCATTGAGGACCGCTGGATCCCCGTCTATGCCGGCGAGCGGCTCGGAACGACCTTCGGCGTGCTCTGCGACGTCACGGAACGGAAACGGGAGGCGCGCGAGCGGGACCTCGCCGTGCGCCTGCTCGCCCTTCTCAACGCCTCGGGCGACCTGCGCGAACTCATGCGGCGGATCACCCTGCTCCTCCGGGACGGGTTCCAGTGCGAGGCCGTCGGCATCCGGCTCCGCGACGGCGACGACTACCCCTACTTTGAGACCTCGGGCCTGTCGCCCGAGTTCGTCCGCGTCGAAAGCCCGCTGTGCCGGACCGACCCGGACAGAAGATCCCTGGGCAACGCCGAAGGCAGTCCCGCCCTCGAATGCGTCTGCGGCCACGTATTGCTCGGCCAGTTCGACCCGTCCCGCCCCTTCTTCACGGCGCGAGGCAGCTTCTGGTCCAACGACACGGAGGCCCTGCTGACGTCCCTGAAACCGGGCGATCTCCCGACGTCCGTCCGCGGCCGGTGCCGCACCGAGGGCTTCCGGTCGGTCGCCCTTGTCGCCCTGCGCGCCGGCGGAAACATCCTCGGCCTGCTTCAGCTCAACGACCGGCGGCCGGACCACTTCACCCCCGACGCCATCGCCCTGCTGGAGCGCCTCGCCGACAGCATCGCCATCGGCGTCGCCCACCGCATGGGGCAGGAGCAACTGCAACGAAGCGAGGAGCGCTACCGGCGCCTCTTCGAGGGGATGAGCGATCCCGTCTACGTGCTCCGACTCACGAAGGACGGCCTGCCCGGCACCTTTGTCGAAATCAACGGCGCCGCATGCCGGCATCTCGGTTTCACGCGCGAGGAAATGCTGGCGAAGTCGCCCTTCGACATCGATCCCGGCCTGACCGAGGACAGCGGCCGCGCCCTTACTGCGGAGTTGCTGCGCAGCAACGGCACGGTGTTCGAAACGGCCCACTGCGCGAAGGATGGCCGGCGCATCCCCGTGGAGATCCGCGCCCACATATTCGAGTTCGGCGGCGAGCGGATGATCCTGTGCATCGCGCGCGACCTGACCGAGCGCCGGCGGCTGGAGGCGCAATTCCGCCAGGCGCAGAAGATGGAGGCCGTCGGCCAGCTTGCCGGCGGCGTCGCGCACGACTTCAACAACATCCTGACCACCATGCAGCTCCAGCTCGACCTGCTCGGAGATCTCGCCGGGCCCGGCGGCATCCGCACCGGGCTCCAAGAGTTGTTCGAGCAGGTCCGGCGCGCGGCCGGACTGACCCGGCAGCTGCTGCTGTTCAGCCGCCAGACCGAGATCCAGCCCGCACCGATCGATCTCAACGAGGTCGCCGGCAATCTACTCAAGATGCTGCGCCGGCTCTTGGGGGAGCACATCGACGTCCGGTTCCACGGCAAGACGTCGCTGCCGTGGGTGAAGGCGGATGTCGGCATGATGGAGCAGGTCGTCATGAACCTGTCCGTCAACGCGCGCGATGCGATGCCCGGCGGCGGACATCTGACCCTGGCGACGGAGACCCTCGATGTCGACGCGGACCGTGTGGCCGACCGCCCCGACGCGCGGCCCGGAAGCTACGTGTGCCTCGTCGTCTCCGACACAGGGTGCGGAATGGATGAGAAGACGCTCCAGCATATCTTCGAACCCTTCTTCACGACCAAGGACATCGGTCAGGGAACCGGGCTCGGACTGGCGACCGTCTACGGCATCGTGCAGCAGCACGGCGGCTGGGTCGAGGTGACCAGCCGTGTGGGCCAGGGCAGCGAGTTCCGCGTCCTGCTCCCCGCCCTCGACGGCATCGCCGGCCCGGCTGCATCCGCGCCGTCAAGCGTCCCCGCCCCCAAGGGGACCGAGACGGTTCTGCTGGTCGAGGACGAGGCCGATGTCCGCCGCGTCACCTCCCGCTACCTTCAAGGCCTGGGCTACAAGGTCCTCGAGGCCGCCAACGGCCCCGCGGCGCTGGCGATGGCCACCCGCCACGGCGACGAGATCGATGCGATCTACACGGACATGGTGATGCCCGAGGGCATGACCGGCCTCGATCTGATCGCCCGTCTCCGCGAGACGCGGCCCGGACTGCCGGCGGTCCTCTCCAGCGGCTACAGTGCGGACCTCACCCAGCCCGGCGAACTGGAGGCCCGGGGCATCGCCTTCGTCCCCAAGCCCAGCACCCCCGCCGACATGGCCGTGGCCCTCCGCACATGCCTCCACACCCCGCCCCCGCTGGCGTGAAAGAATGCGCCAACCCACCCGGCCCCGGCAACTTTGTGCTCCGGTGCGCATTGCCGCGACGACCCGTCGCGGCTACATCGATCTCTGCCCCCGGGTCGCCTGCTGTAGCCGCGCCCGGCTTGGCTCGCGAACGCCCACGCCGCCCTCGTCGCCGCCTACGGCCGGCCTGCCGATCTCTCCGACGCCGTGATCCTGGAGCGCCGGCTCGCCCTCAACCTCGCGCGGGCTGGCAAGCGATACGCCCGCCCCGTCATCCAAGCCTTGGAACCCCTCAGCGATGCGGCGTCCGAGGGTTGGAAGAAGGGTGGAAGGTGGGAGGTGGAGGGGGCGAAGCCGAAGTCCGAGGTCCGAAGGCCGAGGTCAGAGGTCAGACGTCAGAGGTCAGAGTGGCAAGCTTCGGACACTTCTTCCTCGCGGCCTTTCTCGTTCCGACTTGTCGCACTCCCTTGTCGTACACCTTGTCGTCCAGTCCCGGTGTCGAGTCAGGCGGCGGACGCGGCCTCAGTCGTTCGAGGCGGCGGAGAGGGCGGCCGCGGGGCGGGCGGCGAAGGCGCGGCCCAGGATGCGCAGGTCTTCGACGAAGGAGCGGACGCTGCAATAGTACAGCGCGTGCGCCCGGCGCACGTTGGGATCCTCCGGCCGCCCTTCCGCGGTTTCGTAGCTGAAGGCCGCCGGAAAATACGCGGGGAGATCGTCGGCAATGTCGCCTTCCTCCGGCATTCGCAGGGGCTCGTGCCCGCAAAGCCTGAGGCGGCCGGCGAGCACGCAGAAGAGCCGCGGGTAGAGATCGAGCGCGAGGGCCCGAAACAGGCGCGTGACACCGTTCGGCGTGCCGGCCCCGTCATCGAACACGGTCAGAGGGTGCACGCGGTCGTTCCGCATCAGCACCGGCACCCTGCGGCAGCGTCCGCCGCCGGTCGCGCGCAGAAGGACGGCAAGCAGCAGGAACGGAACCAACCCGATGGCGGCGAGGACGGCCGCCGCCAGGAACCCGGCGGCGGCACGGGCCGCATCGCAGACGCCGCCGGTCTGTCCCGCGCGGGACAGCAACCACGGATCCTCGATCACGATGGCGGTTCCATCGGAACCGTCGACCAGGCGGCGTCCGGCGAGCACCTTGCCGTCGATTTCCAGGTTCCGGCCGACGTAGGTGTGGTCGAGCACGATGCAGTTGCGGAGCGTGGTCTGTCGGTCGACGATCACGTGGTTGCCGATCACGGCCGCGGGGCCGATCTCGGTCATCACGTCGAAGCGGCAGTCGTTGCCGATGATCAAGGGAGGCGTCACGACGGAGGAAGGCGGCAGCACGACGTTGTAGCCGACGTTCGCGCCATCCTTTGTGAGATAGCCCGGCGACACGTAATTCGCGGCCTCGCCCCCCGCAAGGCGCATGGTCAGGTCGAACCACGCCGGCACGGAATCCAGCCGCAGCGGCTCCATGCCGAGTTCGTCGAACGAACCGGCGGCGGCCTCCTCCCCGGCGAGCAGCGCCCGCGCGGCGGCGGCATCGGGGGCCAGCCAGCACGCGACGCCCCCCGCATCGCGATGCAGCATCGGACGGGCAGGCGCGGGAGGGGGCCCGGGGACGCGTCGACGGGGGAAGACGGGGGCGCGGACGTACAACAGTCCCTGTTCGAGGTGCGCCGCGCCGCGCCGGAGGATGTCGTCGGGATCGCGGTCCTCGCGGAGGAACCCGTAGGTGACCGCCAGCCCCCACGCCGCGCCGTCGCCGACGTGGTCCTCGATCTCCTTCGCGCCCTCGCCGAGCACGATGCGGACGTCGTGAATGCCGAGATCGACGCACCATTCGAGCCAGTAGTCGATCCACGGCCGGTTGGCGACCGGCAGCATGGCCCACGGCCGGCGGCCGAGCGCGGCGGTCCATGGAAGAACGGATCCGGTGTGGAGGACGGCCTTCACGCGAAGGACTCGAGCGCCTCCTCGACCGTCTCGAAGATCTCGAAGATCCGGTGCGCGCGGGTGATCTCGAAGATCATGCGCACCTTCTTCGGCATGCCGGCCAGCTTGAGATCGCCCCCGCGCTCCGTGACGCGCTTGAGGAGGGCGACGAGCGCCCCGAGGCCGGCGCTGTCGAGGAACTCGGCGGCCGCCAGGTCGATCACGATGTGGCGGACGACCGCCGCATCCTCGAGCCACCGGATGAAGCGGTCGCGAAACGCGTCCGCCGATGCCGCCGTCAGCGGCCCGTGCAGGCGGACCACGCCCCGGCCGTCGCGAATGTCGAATGTGGTTTCCATGGCTTGTGTCTCCGTTCCGGTCAATAGGCGCCGCGGCCCAGGAGGACCGCCGGCACGGTCTTGATCATGATCAGGATGTCCTGCCAGAGGCTCTGGCTGTGGATGTACTCGAGGTCGAGGCGGACCTGGTCTTTGAAGGGGATGTCCGACCGGCCCTTGATCTGCCACAGGCAGGTGAGGCCCGGCTTCACGTGCAGGCGCTTGCGATCCGCCAGCGTGTACTGCGCGACCTCCACCGGCACCGGCGGGCGGGGGCCGACGACGGAGAGATCGCCGATGAGCACGTTGTAGAACTGCGGCGTCTCGTCAATGCTGTACCGCCGCAGGATCCGTCCGACCTTCGTTACGCGCGGGTCGTTCTTCATCTTGAAGATGACGCCGTCCGCCGACTCGTTCTGCCGCATCAACTCCGCCTTGCGCCGGTCGGCGTCGCGATACATCGAACGGAACTTGTAGAAGCGGAAAACGCGGCCGTTGAGCCCGACGCGGCTCTGCGTATAGAACACCGGCCACCCGTCCTCGATCCACACCGCGAGTCCGACGAGCAGGTACATGGGCGAGAAGACGAGGAGGGCGCCGGCCGAGCAGACGATATCGACGGCGCGCTTGACGGCGAACAGGCTCTGCAGCCCGGCCTCCCACACGGCAAGTCTCAGGCGCTGCCGCGCGCGCAGGCGGAAGGACGCGGCGCGGGACACGGGAACGTTGAGTTCCTTCAGCAGCGCCATGCGGGCCTGGTAAACGGCGTCGCTCATTGCTTGCCGGCCTCCGGCGGATCGCCCCCGGTCTCCGTCCCGTAGTTTCGGGAAACCACATAGCACGCCACGTTCTCGTTGTCGCGCCGAAACACGTCGGTCCGCTTCGCGATCGACGCGATGATGTGCAGGCCCCGCCCGCCCTCGTCGGCGTCCGAGGCGGACCGGGGAAGATGGAAGGCTAGGTCCCATTCGCGGCCCCGGTCCGCCAGGTCGATGCGGCACGAGTCGCCCGCGCGCCGGATGCTGCACCGGATGGCCACGGTGGGCGGCGGACCGCCGTGCTCGACGACGTTCGCCCCGTGTTCCATCAGCAGGAGGCGGACCGCACAGGCCGACTCCTCGGGCCAGCCGGCGCCGAGCAGCGCCGTCTCGGCGTCGCGGGCCATGGCCTCGACGGAAACCATGTCCGGGTTCACCGACGCCGCGAAAATCATCTCCTCGGGATCGTGGAACGCGATCGACACGGCGCTGCAGTCGTCCCGCGAGAGATCGAATCCGCGGGCCAGAAGGCGCTCCATCAGCCGGACCGCCGGATTGATGAACCCGCGTTCCGCCGCCGTCTCCGCCGCGGCGTCCGCGAGCACCTCGGCCGCATCCGCCCCCTTCCGATCCCGCGCCTCGGACAGCCCGTCCGTGTACAACAGCAGCATGGAGCCGGCCTGCGCGGGCACCGTGCACTCGTCGGACTCGGCGTACGGCGGAAGCCCGGGCATCTCGAAGCCGATCGGGGGGCCGCCCAATTCGCGCCCGATCTCGCACGGCGGCGCGCCGGGGGCCAGAAAGAGCGGCGGCGGATGCCCGCAGTTCATGCAGCGCCAGCCGGTGCCGCCGGCCTCGTAGAGGGCGAGGAACAACGTGGCGTAGATCTCCGGGTTCTGCACGTGGTGCCGGAACCGGCGGCCGAGTTCGCGGCAGACCGCCGCCGGACCGCGCGACGCGCGGTCGCGAATAATCTCCGCGATCAACCCCTTGAGCAGCGATGAGACCAACGCCGGCCCGACGCCGTGCCCCGCCACGTCGCACACGTAGACCGCAAGCCCTCCGTCGGGCAGGCGGATCGCGTCGAACAGGTCCCCGCCGACCGCCTCGCTCGGGCGGTACGCCATGCGGACCTCGAAGGGCTCGGCCAGCAGCGGCGCGGTGGAGAGCAGCCGACGCTGGATCGCGCCGGCCATGTCGAGCTCGCGGGACACGCGCGCCTGCCAGCGGAGGACCTCCTCCGTGCTGTGCTTCAGCGCGAGGGCGTTGCGGACGCGGGCGATCAGCTCGCGCGGATTGAAGGGCTTGCGGATGTAGTCGAACGCGCCCGCCAGGAAGCCGCGCTCGAGGTCGGCGACATTCGTGAGCGCCGTGACCATGATCACGGGGATGCCCGAGGTCGCGCGATCGCCCTTGAGCCGCTCGCAGACCTCGTAGCCGTCCATGCCCTCCATGACGAGGTCGACCAGCGCCAGGTCGGGCGTCTCCGTCCGCGCGATCTCGAGCGCGGTCGCGCCGTCCGCGGCCTCGAGGACCGTGTGCCCCATCTCCACGAGCAGGCGCGTGAGGAGCACGCGGTTGAGCTTCTCGTCGTCGACGATCAGGATCCGGCTGCCCGGCGGGCCATCGTTCATGACTCGATCCTCCAAGCGGCCTGGCGCAGCACCGCGCGGTCGGCACCCTTCACCAGTTCGTACCATGCGGAGAGCAGCGTCCCGTCGCCGAGTTCCACCGTGCTCGGATAGCCGAGATCGCCGGAGGTGCCGTCCGCGGACACGGCGAGCGGCTCCGACCAGGTCCGACCGCCGTCGCCGCTGACGCGCGCCAGGTTGCCGAGCGGGGCGCGGCGGTGGCCGTAGGTCATCAGCAGGCGGCCGTCGCGCAGGCGCAGCAGGTGGGAGGGCAGCCCCCAGACGCCGATCGGGTGCGGCACGCTCCACGTGCGGCCGCCGTCGTCCGACTCGGTCTGGAGCGTCTCCTGCGCATTCGCCTTGTTGTGGTTCCGGATGTGCACGACGACCCGGCCGCCGGGCACGGTCTCGACGGCGTGCAGTTCGTGGTAGGCGGTGAAGTCGTCCCCGGGCCGGGCCGGGATCTCCGCGAGCCAGGTCCATGTGGCGCCGTCGTCGCGGGATTCGCACACGCCGACGCGCTTCGGATCCTTCCACAGCTCCTTGCCCGCGTAGAGGAGCCGTCCGTCGGCGAGCTGCGCGGGGCCGTGCGGGCTGTTCACGAGGCTGTCGTACCGCGGCGACCAGGTGCGGCCGCCGTCGGTCGACCGGATCATCCACGTCCCCAGTTCCGCCTTCCGCCCCGCCGCATCGAGCCGGTTGTGCGCCGCGTTCCAGCGCTCGAGCTTCTGAGCCGGCCACGCCGCCGGGGCGCCGGCCGCACGCGCCGCAGCCTTCGCGAGGTACGGCTCGTAGGCCTGCGAGGTGAACGTGGTGACCAGCAGCGTCGCCTTCGCCGTCTCCAGCACGCCGGCGTCGCGGTCGTCGGTATCGCTGTCGAGAAGCACGCGCGGGAAACCCCAGGTCGCGCCGCCGTCGCGGGAGGTCATCATCTCGACGCGCCCGAACGGACAGATGTGCGCGTCGCGGCCGCCCGAGCAGACGAGGAGCAGATCGCCGTTGGCGCGGCGCGCGAGCGTCGGCCAGCCATGGTACGCGGCGGAGTCGAGGCTGAGGATGCGCGTGTCGAGAACCTTCGCGGCCGGCGCCGCGCCGCGCGTGGTCCGCGGGGCCGCCGCCCATGCCGCTCCCGCGGCCGCCGCCTGCAGAAACCGCCTGCGGCTGATCCGGCCGCACTTCCCCCGCGTGGACTTCGTCTGCATCCCTGTGCCTCCCGCGCGGCCCAGCTGCGCCGCGCGTACTCTGCCAGATCGCACCGCCCGCGCCTATGCCGAAATCGCCTTTCCCCCTCTCATTACTTCGCCGCTCATCACTCATCACGTATCGCTCATCGCTTCTCCCCACTGCGCCTTTGCTGTAGCCTGCCCTCGTGCCGGCCCGGCGGGGCCGGCGGGGGGAAGGCGCCATGCCGGGGCTGATGTTCGGGATTGTGATCGTGCTGTTCATCGTCTTCGCCGTGATCGGCCACGCGCAGGCGCAGAAGCGGCGGAAGGATCTCGCGGCATGGGCCGCCGCCAACGGACTCGACTTCGCGCCGGACAAGGTCTGGGGTGTCGACGACCGCTTCCCCGGCTTCGAGACGCTGCGGAGGGGCGACAACCGGTATGCACACAACATTCTCAGCGGACGGCGCGGCGGCGCGGAATTCTACGCGTTCGACTACCACTACGAGACGCATTCCCGCGACAGCAAGGGCCGCCGGCACACGCACCACCACCACTTCTCCGCCGTCATCCTCGGCGGCACCGTCCCGCTGCAGCCGCTGACCCTCCGGCCGGAGGGATTCTTCGACCGCGTCGGCTCGTTCTTCGGCTATGAGGACATCAACTTTGAGTCCGCCGAGTTCAGCCGGAGATTCCACGTCTCCGCGCCCGACCGCCGCTGGGCCTACGATGTGCTGCACGCGCGCGCGATCGAGTTCCTTCTGGCCTCCCCCGCCTACTCCATCGACATGGAGCCGACGCACGTCCTCGCTTGGCGCAGTGCGACGTTCCCTCCCGACGAGTTCGAGACTGCCGCCCGCGTGCTCGAGGGCCTGCTGGCGCGCCTCCCGGAGTACGTGAAGCAACGGCAGCGCGCCCCGCCGCCGCTGCCGGGTGGGACGCCGGAGGACGCACCGTCCGCCCGGCCGCCCCCGCTTCCGCCGCCCATCCCATTGGCGTGACCGGCGCTCCGGGTCAGAGTTTCCAGCGGATGCCGATGTAGGAGGGGCGCACCTGCCGGAGCAGTTCGGCGGGGCGGAGTTCGAGCGGCTTGGCGACGGCGTCGAGAACGGCGGACTGCGTCGCCTCGTCCAGCTCCACCACGAGGCGGTCGTACTGCATATGCCCGCAACCGGAGGCGCCCGCGATGGCGGCCGCGCCCAGAAGGACCGCCAGCCGCGCCTCAGCCCCCGGGCGCATCGTCCGCCTCCACCGTCCCGGCGAGCCGCTCGCGCAGCAGCGTCACGCGCCGTCCCGCTCCGGCGCGGTTCACCGCGATGCCGACCGCCCGGGGCGAGCCGATGAGCACGACGAGCTTCCGGCCGCGGGTGACGGCCGTGTAGAGCAGGTTCCGCTGCAGCATGACGTAGTGCTGGGTGTGGACCGGGATCACGACGCAGGGATATTCGCTGCCCTGGCTTTTGTGGATCGTGATGGCATAGGACAGGACCAGCTCGTCGAGCTCCTGGAAGGTGTAGACGACGGCGCGGTCGTCGAACCGCACCCTCACCTCGCGCTCGGCGTCGCGCACCTCGACGACCCGCCCGATGTCGCCGTTGAACACGTCCTTGTCGTAGTTGTTCTCGATCTGCATGACCTTGTCGCCGGTGCGGAAGACGGTTCCGTACTTCTCGACCGACGCGCCGGCCGGGTTCAGCGCGGCCTGGAGCACCACGTTGAGGTTCCGCGCGCCCAGATCGCCCCGCTGCATCGGGGTGAGCACCTGGATGCCGTCCATGCGGTCGATGCCGAACCGGCGCGGGATGCGCTCGCGGACCATCCGCACGACCGCATCGAGCACCTGCGGCGGCTCGGCGGCCTCGACGAAGTAGAAGTCGGTCTTCTCCTCGCGCCCGACCTCGGGAATGTGGGGCATGTGCCCCTCGTTGATGCGGTGGGCGTTCTCGACGATGTGGCTGCGCGCCGCCTGGCGGAAGACCTGCGTGAGGCGCTGCACGGGGATCGCGCCGGACTCGATCGCATCGCGGAGGACCATGCCGGGGCCGACGGAGGGAAGCTGGTCGACGTCGCCGACAAGAATCAGAGCGGCGCGGCGCGGCACGGCGCGCACAAGCTGCCACGCGAGCGTGACGTCAAGCATGCTGCTCTCGTCGACGACGACGACGTCCGTGTCCAGCGGCCGCTCGGCGCCGTACCGGAACCCGTTCGTGGCGGGGTCGAAGGCGAGCAGCCGGTGAATCGTCTTCGCCTCCGCACCCGTGCTTTCGGACAGGCGCTTGGCGGCGCGGCCGGTGGGCGCGCAGAGCGTCACGCGCAGCTTGCGGGCGCGGAAGACGCGTACGATCGCCTGCACGAGCGTCGTCTTGCCGACGCCGGGGCCGCCGGTGATGACGAGGACCTTCGCGGCCATCGCCGCGCGCAGGGCCTCCCGCTGGGCGGGGGCCAGCTGCATCCGGATGCGGCTCTCGACCCACGCGACGGCGCGGTCGGGGTCGACGCCGGACAGCGGATGCCCGCCGCCCGCCAGCCAGCGCAGACGCCGCGCAAGTTCGCGCTCGGCCAGGTCGAGGGGGGCGAGGTAGATCAGCGGGACGGACGCGGGCCCGGTGCGCGCGACGAGGCGGCCGTCAGACAGACCTTCGGACACCGCGGCCTCGACGAGCGCTTCGTCGACACCGAGGACCTCCGCCGTGCGGGCGACGAGCGCGTCGCGCGGGTAGGCGCAGTGGCCCTCGCCTGTCAGCTCGCCGAGGGCGTATTCGACGCCGGCGCGCGCGCGGATGGCGGAATCGCGCGCGATGCCCAGCCTCTCGGCGATGCGGTCGGCGCTGAGAAACCCGATCCCGTGGATGTCGCGGGCGAGACAGTACGGGTCCATGCGCACGGTCCGGATCGCGCGGTCGCCATATCGCTTGTAGATGCGGTGCGCGCGCGCCGGGCTGACGCCGTGGCTGAAGAGGAAGGCCATGATGTCGCGGATGGCGCGTTGCTCGGCCCAGGCCGCCTTGATGCGGTCGCGCCGCATTGGCCCGATGCCCTCGACCTCCAGGAGCTGCGCCGACCGCTTCTCGATCACGTCGAACACGTCGCGGCCGAAGCGGTCGACGAGCTTCTTGGCGTAGACGGGGCCGATGCCGTGGATCAGGCCGGAACCGAGGTACCTCTCGATGCCCTCGACCGAGTCCGGCGCGGCGAGGCGGATCTCGGCGGCGCGGAACTGTCGGCCGTGGCGCGGATCGACCTGCCATTCGCCCTTCGCCTCGATCCATTCGCCCGGGTTCACGTCCGCCACCGTGCCGATCACGGCGACCTCGCCCCGCTGGCCGCGGGCGCGGACCTTCATCACGGAGAAGCCGGTGTCGTCGTTGCGGAACGTGACGCGCTCGACGTAGCCGGCCAGGTCGTCCGCCGCCGGCGCGCCGGACCCGGCCGGGGCGGGCGCGATGGGATCCGGGCTCATGACAGACCGGACCGCAGCACCTCGGGCGCACCGCGCCATCCGCGGCCGGCGCCGAGCCGTTGCAGGACGGATTCACAAAACGACTTCACGCCCGCCGGATCACCTGCAGCGCCGGGCCACGACGAGAGGCCGTTCAGCACGAGCACGGGACGCTCGCCGGGCGCCCAGAGGTCCGCGATGCCCTCAAGCGCATCGCGAAGGAGCCGGTAGGCGCCCAGTTCGAGATTGCAGGCCGCGGCCAGCGGCGCGAGGTCCAGCGTCCATGCGCGGAATCCCGGCCGCGCCGCGCCGACGCACGGCCGCAGCGTGCCCCGCCGCGCCAGGCTGCGGACCGAGGGCTGCGGCGTACGCCGCGCCACATCCAGCGCCGCCTCCATGCGCCGCGCCTCCCCGCCGCCGTCTTCCGTGTCCCGCTTTCCGTCTTCCGTCTTCCGTTTTCCGCCTTCCGTGTCCCCCAACCCCGCCGCCGTGCGCGCGTGGAGGACGAGCGAATGCCGTTCCCCGTCCGTCAGCCCCTCTCCCGGCCATGTGCGTGAGGCGAAGAGGGCGACGGCCCGGGCGACCGGTTCCCCGGCATCGCCGGGAACGGCCGTCGCAGCATCCGCTGGATCGCGCAGGATCATTCGCGGCCGATCAGGCCCTCGACCTCGCTGAGGAACTGGCTGACGTCGCGGAAGCGACGGTAGACGGAGGCGAAGCGAACGTAGGCGACCTCGTCGAGTTTCTCGAGGCGATCCATGATCTTCTTGCCGATCGCAACGCTGGGCACCTCGCGCTCGTACTCGGCCTCCAGTTCGCCGATGACGCCGTCGACCAGCGCATCGATGTCCTGCACGCCGATCGGCCGCTTCTCGCACGCGCGCAGCACGCCGCCGAGCATCTTGGCGCGGTCGAGTTCCTCGTGGCGCCCGTCGCGCTTGATCACCCGGAGGCTGGTCTTCACGACCTCCTCGTACGTGGTGAACCGGTGGCCGCAATCCTGGCAGACGCGCCGGCGGCGTATCGACGCGCCGTTCCGGGCGGAACGGCTGTCGATCACCTTGTCATCCATCGAACCGCACTTGGGACAGCGCATGAGGACTCCCCGGGCGGCGCGCAGCCGCACCGCCCTGCGCATTGCGTACCGCACCGACGGCGCGGGTGTCAAGCGGATGAAAATGCAAAGGAGCGGCGGACCGTGTCCGCCGCTCCTCGCAAAGGGCTGCCGGACGTCTTTCGACGCGCCGGCAGAATCAGACTACTTCTTCGCCTTCTTGGCTGCGACCTTCTTCACCGGCTTCGCGGCCTTCTTCACGACCTTCTTCTTTGCGGGCATGCTTACTCCCCCCCTTCATACCGGGCCCGGAGGCCCGGAGCGTTTCCGTCATTGTCCTGTTTCAGATCGACGCAAGAGAAGGCGGTGAGGAAGGACTCGCGGAGGAAGGCCGCGCACGAAACGGAAGCCGGCTGAGGTGTTTCGTCCGATATGTCCGCGATCGCATTCACAAGATGGATGTAGATATAGAACAAATTTTCGACACGTCAACGAACAATCGCAAAAAAGTTTGCATGCAGCTAGAAGCCGTGCTCGAGCATCTGCACGACAATCGGGCCGAGCAGGATGAGAAACACGGCGGGAAAAATGAATCCGATGAGGGGGAAGAGCATCTTCACCGGCGCCTCGTTGGCCATCTTCTCCGCGTTGAGGAACCGGCGCACGCGCATCTGGTCGGCCTGGATGCGGAGGATGGCGCCGATGCTGACGCCGAGCTCGTCGGCCTGCACGAGCGCATTCGTCACGGAGCGGATGTCCGGCTGCTGGACGCGCTCGGACATGTCGCGCAGCGCCTCGCGCCGCGTCTTGCCGAGCTGCACCTCGCGGAACACGCGGATCAGTTCCTCGTTCAGCGCATCGATGGCGCGACGGTCGATGATGCGCTTGATCGCCGTCATGAAGTCCAGGCCGGCCTCGACGGAGAGCGTCAGCAGGTCGAGGATGAACGGCAGCGCGCGCTGGATCTGCAGGTGGCGGTCGCGCACCTTCCCCTGCAGCCACAGCGACGGCTGGAGGAACCAGTAGAGCAGGAAGACGATGTCGAACATCACGGCGCGCTGCGCAAGCCCGGTGCCGACCTGCCCGGGGATCTGCGCGAAGCCCCAGTGCGCGACGAGGAAGGTCAGCGGCCCGAACACCGCGGGCAGCAGGAACCGGAGTGCGAGAAGTTCGCGACCGCTGAGCAGGCCCTCGAACCCGGCGGCGGTCAGCCGGCGGTCGAGATCGTCGCGGATCCGGGTGAACGCGGGGCGATTGACGAGCCCCGCGAAGTTCGGCGTGAACGGAAGCAGGAGGCGGTAGAGCAGCGGCAGGCGCCGCTCCTGGCGGCGGCCGTCGGCCAGCGTGATGTACGTGATGTCCAGGAACGTGCGGCCGATGTACCACGCCACGGCGGTCAGGCTCGCCGCCCACAGCAGCGAGATCGCCAAGCCCTGCCACGTCCAGTCGGTCATATCTTGATGTCCACGATCTTCCGGATGATGAGCGCCCCGCCGACGACGAGGACGCCCGCGAGGACGATCAGCCCGATGCCGATCTTGGAAGCGAAGAACGCCATCATCATCTTCGCGTCGACCATCGTCATCAGCCCCAGCAGCGCCACCGGCATCGAGCCTACCACGATGCCCTGCAGCCGGCCCTGGGCGGTCAGCGAACGGATGCGGTGCTGGATCCGCATGCGCTCGCGGATCGTCGCGGCGATCTTCTCGAAGACCTCCGTCAGATTGCCGCCGGTCATGCGGGCGATCTCGATCGACTGGTTCATGAGCAGCAGGTCCTCGCTTCCCACCCGCTCCTCCATGTTGTTCAGCGCGTCCTCGAACTTCACGCCCACGCGCACCTGCTGGAGGAAGAGCGAGAACTCCTGCGAGATCGGGTTGAGGTTCTGCTTCACGATCGTCTCGAACGCCTGCAGGATGCTGAAGCCGGCCTTCAGCGCGCTGCTCATGGCGACCAGGCTGTCGACGAGCTGGATGTTGAACCGCGCGATACGGCGCGCCTTCAGGATCGTCAGCAGGATCCGCGGCGCGTTCAGCGCGAGCAGCGACCCCGCCGCCGCGAACCCGAGGCCGCGCGCGATGCCCGCCTTCGTCGCAAGGTCCCCGAACAGCATGTAGAACAGCACGAAGACGGCGACGGCGGCCAGGCGCGCCAGGTCGGCGATGCGCTTGGCCGGGATGAAGAGGAACAGGTCCTCGAACTGTCGCGCCGTGTCCTGGGAATACGTGCTCGCGTACTGGTCCATCCCCTCGCGGAGGGCCAGCAGCAGGCCGTACGCCAGCATGCCGAAGCACACCGTGAACAGCAGGGGGATCAGGAACAGGCCGGCCGTTCCGCTCATACCGACCTCGCCGGGTCGAAGATGGAATGGTCGATCTGGATGCCCCGCGACTTCATCTCCTCGACGAACGTCGGCACGGAGCCGGTCGGCACGATGCGGCCGAGAACCCGGCCGCGGGCGTCCAACCCCCGCTGCTCGAAGACGAAGATGTCCTGCATCGTGATCTGGTCGCTCTCCAGGCCGACGACCTCCGTGATGCGACTGACCTTGCGCGTGCCGTCGCTGAAGCGCGCCTCGTGCACGATGAGATGGATCGCGGCGCCCACCTGCTCGCGGATCGCACGCAGCGGAAGCTCCATGCCGGACATGAGCACCATGGTCTCCAGACGCGAGATCACGTCGCGCGGCGTGTTGGCGTGGACCGTCGTCAGCGAGCCCTCGTGGCCCGTGTTCATCGCCTGAAGCATGTCCAGCGCCTCGCCGCCGCGCACCTCGCCGACCACGATCCGGTCGGGGCGCATGCGCAGCGCGTTGCGGACCAGGTCGCGGATCGTCACCGCCCCCTTCCCCTCGATGTTCGGCGGACGCGCCTCCAGCCGGATCACGTGGGGCTGGCCCATGCGCAATTCGGCCGCATCCTCGATCGTGATGATGCGCTCGCCGGGCGGGATGAAGCCGCTGATGACGTTCAGCAACGACGTCTTTCCCGAGCCCGTGCCGCCGGAGATGATCATGTTCTTCTTCAGCAGGACGCAGGCGCGGACGAAATCGACGATGCCGGGCGTCCACGTGCCGAACCGGATCAGGTCGTCCTTCGTGAACGGCTCCTTGGCAAACTTGCGGATCGTCAGGCACGGCCCGATCAGGGAGAGCGGATGGATGATCGCGTTCACGCGCGAGCCGTCCGTCAGGCGGGCGTCGACATAGGGCTGGCTCTCGTCGATGCGCCGGCCGATCGGCGACACGATGCGCTCAATCACCGCCAGCACGGAATCGTCGTCGAGAAAGGTCTTGCCGGTCAGGTGGATCTTGCCGCGGCGCTCGATGTAGACCTTCTCGCAGCCGTTCACCATGATTTCCGTGACCTCGGGGTCCGCCAGCAGGTCCTCGAGCGGACCGAGGCCGATCGCCTCGTCGTAGACCTCCTTGCCGAGTTGCTCGGAGTTGATGTCGCCCGGAAGCCGGTCGCGGACGTCGCGGATGATTTCGCGGATGTGCTCCTGCGCGCGGCGGCGGAGATCCTTCTCGTCGATGCGCCCCGCCGCGAGCCGCTTGATGTCGAGCCGCTGGAGCAGCTCCGTCTGGATCTGCCGGCGGATCGAGCGGCGGCGCTGATCCTCCTCCTGCCGCACCTTCAGCGCGCCGGGATCCTCCTGCGGCACCGCCGGCTCCGGCGGCGGAGTCGGCGGTCCGCCGGGGGCCGGGACGACCGCGGCCGGCGGGGACGCCGCGCCGCCCTTCGCGGGGTTCGCGATCTGGTCGCCCGTCTGAATCCGGATGGTGTAGGGCCCGACCCGCAGCGTCTGCCCGGGGAAGAACCGGCGCCGCCCCGTCACGCGCGCCTCGTCGAGCAGCGTGCCGTGGTCGGTCATCAGGTCCTCGATGTAGAGGCCGTCGGCCCCCACCGAAAGCACGGCATGACGCCAGTTGACCGCGGGATCGGGCAGCACGACCAGATTCTCCGCGTCGCTGCCGATGGGATATACCCCCGGCTCCACACGGAAGCTCCGCTCCGCCTTGCCGGGGCGTGCGATCTGCAGGAAATACTCGTCGCCCATGCCGTGCCTACTCCGTCTTGTGCCGGATGTTGCGCTGCCGGAAGAGGTTCATCTCGGGCAGGCTCTTCTCGAGGTACTGGAAGTTCACCTCCGGCAGATCCTTCTCGAAGCTGACGTCCTCCGGATTGCGCAGCGTCAGCGTGAGCTGGCCCTTCATGTTCTGCGCGAAGACCAGCAGCTCCGCCTCGCGCGGCGTGACCTCGAGCGTCACGCTGCTGAAACTCGTCGGACGGCCCTCGAACGCCGACTGGTAGCCCCCCTCGCCCTTCGCCAGCCGCGTGCCGGTGGCCAGGATCGACACGTCCTGCAGCACCATCAGCGTCACCGTCTCCATCTGCCCCGCCGCCGAACGCGACGGCATCGTGAAGGTGCCGAGGATGTCCACTTTGTCGTTCGGCTGCACCAGCCCGCTGACCGCCGCCTCGCCGCCGATCGACAGCGACACCGCCCGCATGCCCGTCTTGATCGCCGGCGCCAGGCCGTACCGCATGCGCTCGGGGACGTCGACCGACGACCACAACAGCGGATCGCCGCGCCGCACCGAGTAGCGCATCTTCTTGCCGAGAACCGTGTTCAAATCGTCCGGCATCACGGCCTGGCCGCCGACGGACGACTTGTACACCGACATCTGCGCGAGATCCTCCATCTTGAGGACCGTCCCGGCCGGCAGATCCACCGACGCCACGATTGTCTTGATCTTCTCCGCGCCGGCGTAGAGCTTCTCCCGCTCGATGCGCAGGTAGCGATGCGTCAGGGCGAAGGCAAGGATGCCGACAAGGATCGCGGCGATGAGGATCGCTTTCTGCTTCATGCTGGACTCCCGGCGCCCGCGCCGACGCGGGTCACCCCCGCATTATCGGGAACC
>CAYRFK010000055.1:0-22818 GCA_964423465.1 uncultured Verrucomicrobiota bacterium
GGTTGGTGGCGGGGATGGGGTGGGCGCAGCGGCCGATCCCGCCGGGACAGCGTCCGCCTCGCCCGTTCGGCGGTCCGCCGGGGGCGAACCGTCCGGAGCGGGCGCGTCCTGCCATGCCGTCGGCGCAGGGGCTGACCACGACGATTCCCGACGATGCCGGATCCAGGGACGCTCCGCTGCTGTTCTGCGTCGGGCTCCACATCGAGCCGTTCGGTTCCGAGGTGAGCGCGCTGGTGCCCGGGCGGCCGAACCGCCCGCCCCGCGGCGACGGCGTGCCCAAGGCCGGCGCGGGCGATGCGATGGGGGGAGTGGGTGGACCGCAGGGCGGGGGGGCGCGCGGCCGGGCGAGCTACCACGAGGCGGAGTTCCTCCGCATGCACATCGCGTCGATCCGTACGCTGGATGCGACGATGCGCCGCCACGACGGCGTGATGACCGTGCAGGCGCAGACGCCCTTCACGAAGCTCTGCGCGGAGCAGGGCAACGCCATCCTGACCGACCTCAAGGCCGCCGGGCATGAGATCGCGCTGCACTGCCACGAACAGGCCCATCTCGGGCCGGCGTGCGACCGCCTTCCGGTCAGCGTATGGACCGCCGTCATGAAGGAGGAGATCGACTGGATCCGCAAGGCCTGTCCGGCCGCCGCGGTGCGCTACTGGAGCGGCGGGAACAACTACCCCGGCGTACTCGATGCGGCCGCCGGCGCGGGGCTCGATGTGATGAGCGACCACAAGAACCCGCATATCCAGAAGACCTTTCCCGAACTGCTCGCGATCCATCCCTGGCGGCCGGCGGGCGGACCGACGGAGCAGGCGATCGACGCCTTCGCGAAGCACGATCCCGACGGCAGGATCGTTTACCTGCCCGACGGCATCTTCACCGACGGCGACTTCCGGGCGCGCAAGCAGGAGGGCGACATCTCCTATCTGAACTCCATCACCGAGGGGCTCGTGATGTCCCTGCGGGCGGCCCGCAGGGACCGCGTGAACGTCTTCCACATCACCGTGCATCCGGGCGAGCTGCGGGACGAGGACTTTGCGCCGTGGATCGCGAAGGTGATCGCGCCGCTGGTGAAGGCGGGGAAGGTGAAGTGGGCGACGTTCTCGCAGATGGCCGACGCCTTCCGCGCGTGGGAGAAGGCCAACCCGGGCGTAGATCCGCGCCCGCCGACGGCATCCGCCGCCACGCCTGCGGTCGCGGCGCCCGCGGTGACGCCCGCCAAGGGCGCGAAGACGGCCGGCTACATCACCTTCGCCGTGAACTGCCACGAGCACTTCCGCCTCGACGACAGCGCGGCGACGGTCCTCCGGCTGGTCGGCATCTTCAAGAAGTACGGCGTGCGCGGCGACTTCTACTTCACCGCTCCTCTGGCCGAGGCCTACGCGGAGAAGCGACCGGACGTCGTGAAGGCCGTGCGCGACGGCGGAATGGGCGTGAGCTATCACGTCCGGCCGCCGCATCCGGGCTACGCGGGGTTCGGGGCGCCGCTGGCGGGGCTGGAGGGGGAGGCGCTGGAGCGGATGCTCAGGGACTACGAACTCTACCGCACTGATCCTGCAACCGGGAAGCTGCAGCGCGACCGCCCCGGCGGCTACACGCTGGTGAGGCAGGTGTTCGGCACGGCGCCGGTGTGCGTGTCTTCGCAGGCCGCCGATCCGCGCGTGAAGCGGATCCAGAACATGATCTACCGCGAGATGGGGGCGAAGATGACGCTGCAGTACCATGAGGGCGGCACCAATGCGGAGCGTCCGTTGCAGTTCATCGATGGTCTCCTCGTCCGCCCCAGCGACTTCAGCATCACGCGATGGAAGGCCTTCGAGAACGGCCCCGAGCAGTTCTGGTGGAATGCCGTTGCGGGGCCGCGCGCTGACGCTGTGTTCGACCCCGTCGCGCGACTGGCGAAGGAACTTGCCGCGTGGAAGCTCTCGCGGCCGGCCTATGCCACCGCCTTGATCCACGAGAACGATTTCAGCTTCTCGGGTGGGGCGGGCTGGCAGTCGGTCTACCTGCAGGAGGGGAAGCGTCCGAAGTCGCCGCCATGGGATGTGAACGCGCCGCAGCGGGCCCAGCCGCGCGACGCGGCGGAGCGGGAGGCGATCTTCGCGGCGTACGAGGCGCTGGTCGCACGCGCCGCGCAGACCATGCGGGTGGTCACGTCGTCGGATCTCGTCGCCCTTGCCGGGACCCCGTAATGCCGGGGCGCCGCTTTCCGCCGCAGCCGGCTTGGTGAAGCCGGCGATCTCGCCGCGTGCGGCCTTCCACGCCGAAAGTCAGGGGAAGGGGGGGCGGTCGCAACCCGGCGCGGACAGGCTACTTCTTCACCGGCGGCACGGTCTTTGGCAATTCGGCGGGGTCGCGGCCAAGACGCTTCCATATCTGACGCGCCACCTCGAGGGCGAGTTGATCCGATCCTGCCGGCAGAAAGTGAACGTTCACAGGCTTCTGCCATTCGGCCAGGTGGGGGGCGGCGAAGGCGCAGAGGTCGTTGATCGCGACGCCGTGTTTCTTCATCACGGCAAGTGCGGCCTCGTTGTAGAGGGCGCAGTCGGTCGAAATGCGGATCGGTTTCGCCCCCTCGGGAAACGGCGTGGTGGTTGCGAAGATCAGCTTTGCACCGCTCTGCTTCATGCGCAGGACCATCTTCTCCAGGCACGCCGTATACTCGGCGATGTCCACTTGACGGTGTCCTTCGGCCCGCGTGACCGCATTGCTGCCCGCATCGTTGAGGTACTTGAGATCGTGCAGACCGTGGTTGAAGTGGATGACGTCCCATCGCGACGTGCCCACCCAGGCATCAATCTTCTCCGCCCCGTTGCGCGCATGTGCTGCGTTGCCGGGGTTGTGCACGACCTCGGCCCGGCCCTCGAGAAGACGCGAGAGCGGGGGCGTGTAGCCGATGGAGATCGAGTCGCCGATGATGAGGATGCGGGGGAGGGCATCCGGGGCGCCCCGGACGGCAGTGGCGGCGTACAGGGCAAGGGCGGCGGCCAAGGACCATACGGTGGTCATGTCGGCTCCTTTTCGGCTCACGGCCGGTTCTCCATCCATGTTCGGACCCGGTACATCCGGACCGGATCCGCCACGCTGTTGGTGAGAGACACGGCCTGTCCGCCGCCCTCCACTCGGTCGAATCCCGTCACGGCCGACCACGTGTTGGACGCGGGCGACGGGGTCCACTCGACGGCGTACATGCGCATTCGTCCCTGATAGCCGGGGCCCTGGGCGGGCCGCGTCGTGAAGGCGACAATCGGCGGCACGGTGTTGGTCATGCGAATCTCCACCGCGTCGGTCCCATTGCTGACTCCGCTGCCATCGATGAACTGGTCCGTATCGGGTCGTCCGTCCCCGTCGCGGTCCGCGCCGTGCCCCGGAAGGCCGATGTCACCAAACCCTTCGATCTCCCATTCGTCCGGAAGTTCATCGCCGTCCGAGTCGCCGTCGCTCAGTTCGGCCCCCGCCGCGCCGCCGGGCAGGCCGGCGCGCCAGTGCGCGGGATCGTTCCCGAACCAGCCGGGGTCGACCCGATCAATCGACCGGCCGTCGATGCGGCCGGCCGCCGGCCACGGTGGGTCGTCGTCGTAGTCGATCTCTTCGACGAGCACATAGGGCACCGTTCCGTCGGGCTCGGGCGATCCGGGCTTGCGCAGCCGGATCCGCTCCCCGGCATTGTCGAGCACTCCCTCGAAGGGACCGAAGATCTGAACGTGGGCGGGGATACTGTTGGAGGCCCGGAAGGCCGCAGGGTCGCCGCCCGCCACGATTGCGTACTGCCCGCCGGTCAGGGCACTGCCCGACGGAAAGACGTACGAAATGCCGCCGGTCAGCTTCCAGAGATTCGTGGGTGCCGCGGGATCGTACAGGCGGACGATGCCCGACGTGGTCGCGTAGATCTCGACGAACTCCACGCCGCCGGTGGGCGGGAGGTAGAGGATCTCCGAGATCACCGCAGGGCCGTTGTGCGGCTGGCCGTTGGACTGTCCGGGGGTGGGGGAGGCCATGGCGGGATAGACGATCCCGCCGTCGGATCGCACATGGCGCCCGAACGGGATGTCCCGGTCGGCCGCCTCGAAGCCCAGCGAGTGGCGGTAGGTGAGGGCGACGCCGCCGGTGACCGCTGTGAGATGAATCTCCTCGCCGAGTTCGCTGAACGCGAAGGGCACGATGCAGCCGGGGGCTGCGGCGTTGTTGAAGTTGGTCTCCGTGTAGACGCGGAAACCGCCGCCCGTCAGGACCGTGCCCGCGGGAATGACGTACTTGCGGGGAATCCCGAGTTCGTCGCTCAGCCACCAACCCGAGACATCCACGGAACCGGTCTGCGTGTTGCGGATCTCGATCCAGTCGACGCCCGTGTCGCTATGCGGGAGCCACTCGTTGACCGCGATCGTCTCCGGCGTCCACTCTGGATCCCCGCGGCCGGGCGTGCCCTGCCAGATCGGGTTCGCGGCCCAGTTGGCGCTGCCGCCCCACGCGTCGTGCGGCGCCGCGAAGTTGGTGTGGATGAGCGACCAGCCCTCTTCGTCGGCACGGTCGACCCACGAACCGCTGTAGGAGAATTCGACGATCGTCTCGTTGTTCGGATCCTCCAACTTCAGCGTGTCGCCATCGTTGTCGAGCAAGTCGGCGAAGTCGCCGGCAACCACGATGCCGTTCGTGTCGTAGCGCGAGACAAAGGCCTCAAGGCTGCGCACGACGGCCACGCGCCCGCCCGGCGGCAGCGCGACGCTGTTCGTGAACCGGAACGTGACTCCGGCCGTCAGGCTGACGCCGTTGAGATCAAGAACGTTTGTGCCCAGGTTCGCCAGTTCGATCCACTCATATTCGTAGTCCGACGGATGTGCCGAGGTCTTCGGCGGCGGGCTGGGGGCGTGCATGATCTCTGTGATGCGGAGGTCGCGCTGCCAGACCGAGGGGTTCGAAGGGTAGTTGGTCGATCCCAGCAGCACGCCGCTCGCGTTCCAAAGTTCCACCGTTTCGCCCCACGACGACAGATGTCCGTCGTACGGTCCGGTGACGAACGACATCTCGTTGCTCTTCGGGCTGGACCCCCGGGTGCGGAAGGCAGCCGAATTGGCGGAGACGAAGAGGTTGCTGCCTGCCGGAATCACGGTGCCGCCGATAAACGCGAAGTCCACCGCGTTGCTCAGCGACCACTCGGAGATGTCGATCGCGTAGCTGTTCGTGTTGACGAGTTCGATGAATTCCTGGTCCTGATTGCCTCCGGCGGGCGAGGCGTCGAGACGGCGGAGGATCACCGCGGCGTCGGCCGGCTGGCTGGGGGGCACCTCCGCAAAGGTATCGAGGTACTGCCAGCGCCCGGGAACGTAAATGTCGATGATGCGGTTCGATTCCTCGACCATGGTCTCCCAGTTGGTCTGGACCGGCCCCCACTTCGTCGAACTCCACGTGGCGTAGTAGTCCGCAAAGTCGACCGTCATCTGATTCGTAAGGGCGCCGATCCAGTCCTGGTAAAAGGTCTGGCCGGGCTTGAGCGTCCGGTCCGCGACCGTCCGCACGCGCCGCATGATCATCTGGCGGACCGCGGGCATGGTGAAGAGGACATCGTACATCCGATTGCCGCCGCGGACGAATGTCTGGTTCGTCTGGATGGCGAGGTCGAAATAGTTGTTCGAGCTGTTCCAGACATGGCCGAAGGTCAGGTCGGCGTCCTGCGGCAGGAGCGACCACTCCCGCGTTCCGGTCGTGTCACGGTAGAGATAGTAGTTCTTCGCATGGTGGTCGTGGTCGTTCATCGGCGCCATCACGGCGAAGTAGTTCACGGCCCGGACGACGTCGACATGGTCGTAGACATACCGGTGGATGTTCGCCGTTGTCTGGGTGGTGGCAAGGCCGATGACCAGTTCGCGGAGATCGTCATTCGCCTCGTCCCGCCTGTTCTTCTTTTCCGCGCCGGTACCGGCGCCCGGCGTGCCCGGGAACCAGCTCGGCGGGGTGCTGTTGTAGGCGAGGCCGTTGTACATCTTGTAGAGTGCGCCGTCCGCGCTGAGCCCGTTCCGATCGAGGTACCGGTCGTCGGCATCCTCGACCATGTCGCCGATGGTGTGGAAGGCGCCGTTGCGGTGGACGCGGACGGGGAAGACGAAATGCGACGGATGGCCGAGCGCCGCGAACGAACCGTAGGTGAGGGTGTTCCGGCACTTGGACTTGTCGGCCCACGTGGAGAGGATGTCGATGTCCTGCACCCGTCGCGCCCCGACCTGGTAGCGGAAATAGTCGTCGGTGTTGAAGTCGAAGTTGTGGCTCTTGATGGGAAAGCCGCTGGAACTCTGTCCGTGAAGGTCGACGCTGGCGTTGTCGTAGAAGTTGCTCTCGAAATACACGGAACACCGGGCTCCGACTTCGTTCTCCGCGTTTGCGACGGTCGGACAGAACCACCAGAAAACGGGGAGGTTGGAAACCAGGGCAGGGTCCACGGCGACGGCGCCGAAGTACTCCGGGGAATCCGCGAAATCATGGTAGGGCGGGAGGCGCGTGACGTTGTTGGAGATGTCGCGTGCCTCGAAGCGCCACCGGATCATCTGGTTGGTCTCGAGCCCGGCGGTCGAAGCGGTACCGTGATAAATGCCGTCCCCGGCGACCAGATCGCCCCCGGTCCCGTCATCGAGAAGCGAGTTGGTGGTCTCGGTGCCGTACATGACCCTTGAAAACACCCGGAGTTGGTTGCTGACGCCGGAGATGAGCGGGAAGAAGGTCTGCGACACCTTTGCCGTTACCGCCAGGACCGTCCCCGTCTGGATCCCGATCGCGGTATCCGTCGCCCACTCGATCAGCGGGCCGCGGATCATCCGTTTCACGTTGTTCGCCTCGCCCGGCGTCGGCGGGGCGAAGAAGGCGTAGGCGGCGGCACCGGTGACCGGGGAGTCGGTGAAACCGTCCATCCAGAACTGGGCGAGGAAGTCGGCATCCGTCCTGGATCGGTTCATCGCATGCAGGCAGAACCAGTTCGTGCCCTGGACCAGCCTCTTGGACGCCCGCGAGATCGGAAAGGTCCGGGGGAGGGTGATCGTCAGGTTGCTTGCTGTAGCTGCGGAGTTCCAAGCGGGCACGCCGGAAGCGATGTTGGTTCGTGCGACTTCGCCTCCGTTGATGTAGCACACGAAACCGTCGTCGATCCGGGTGTTGAGCCGGAGGGACCTGACCTGCGTTGGCTTGTCGACGACGAACGGCGTCCGGATGTATATCGTCGCGTTGCTGCCATACATCAGGTTCGACACGTTCACGTTGATCACGGCGTTGAATGTGCCGTTGTTGGTGTCAAAGCCGATGACCCCCGTCGCGTTGCTCCAGGTCGAGTCGTTGAAACCCCACCAGAGCCATGCCCCGTCGTAGTTGTTGGTGACGGGGACAACGTACCGATATGGAGCGGTTGCCGAGATCAGGATGTTGGTCGTCCCGCCGGGCATGATGCCGTAGGACACGTCGGAGACCATGGCCGGGAGCGTCGGAGAGAAAGCGTGGGCGATGCCGCCGGTCGGGTTGACGAGGGCGAGGTATTCGCCGTCCTTCTTCAACTCAAAATTGGTGTGGAGTTCCTCTCCGGGGATGGCGCGGTTCTTGTCGGAGGCGAAAACGACGAGGTAGCTGCCGGGCGCCATGTTGGTTGACGGGAACACCCACTTGGACAGGTTCGCCGGATTGTCGGTCAGGCGCCATCCGGCGAGGTCCACGGTCTGGGTCGATGCGTTGACGAGTTCGATCCAGTCGGCGGCGTCGCCATCCCGATCCTCGATGGCATCCTTGTTGGCGGAGGAGACCTCCGATAGAAGGACTTGCGCGGCGGCTTCGCCGCCGATGAACGCAAGGGCGATGGCTGCGAGCCACCCGAATCTTGAGCCGTTTGCTTGCACAATGTTAACCAACGATACAGTCTACCATTTACTTGCCCGATTGACAGCTGAAACGGGCTACCCCTCGCGCATCGAATTGAGCGGGCGGGGACCCGGGTGTAGGCTTATGGCGCACGGGTTGCCGACGGCGTGGAGGTCCCCGTGGATGGAGGCGGATGATGCGAATGGACGGCTTTGGCGGGGGCGACCTTGTCTACTGTTTGAATGTCCATCCGGGCGAGACCTGGGTGGAGAACTTGCGGGCGATCGAAACCGAGGCGACCGCGGTGAAGGCCCGCCTCTCGCCCGGGCGTTCGTTCGGGCTGGGTCTGCGTCTGTCGGCGCGCGCCGCGCGGTTTCTCGATGATCCCGCCCGGTTGGGCGCCGTGGTTCGCCGCTTCGATGTGCTGGGCATGGCCGCGGTGACCATCAACGGTTTTCCCTATGGCAGGTTTCATGGCGCAGGGGTGAAAGAGCGGGTGTACGCCCCGGACTGGCGGAGCGACCGGCGGCTGGACTACACGCTGCGCCTGGCCCGCATCTTGGCCGCATGGATCCCGAAGGGCGGCGAGGGGAGCATCAGCACGGTGCCGGGATCGTTCGGTCCGTGGATCCGCTCGGAGTCATCGATGGACGCCATGATGCGGCGCTGGGCGGGCCTTTGCATCGGACTGGATCGCATCCGTTCCCGGACGGGACGCGAGATCCACGTGGGGCTGGAGCCCGAGCCGGACTGCCTCATCGAAACGGCGGCGGGATTCGCGGAATTCCATCGCCGCACCCTGATCCCCGGCGTCATCGCGGAACTGCGATCGTCCTCCGGTTGGTCGGCTCGGCGCGCGGAGGCGGTTGCCCGTCGCCATCTCGGGATCTGTCTCGACACCTGTCACAGTGCGGTGGGCGGGGAGGATCCCGCCGGGGGGTTGGCTCGGCTGGTCCGCGAGGGCGTGCGCGTGTCGAAAATCCAGATCAGCGCGGCGGTGGCGGCGCGCAACAGTGCGGCGGGCCGCGCGGGTCTGCGGGCCTTTGCGGACCCGGTCTACCTGCACCAGACCCGTGCCTTCGACGGCGCATGGGAGAGGGCGCGGTGGACCGACCTCGCGCCCGCGCTGGACGATCTTGCCGGGATGCCGCGCGGACTGGATGTCCGCGTGCATTGCCATGTTCCGCTGTTCCACCGGCCCGCCGCACCGCTGCGGTCGACGGCTGCCGGGTTGGGGCCGGAGTTCTGGCACGCGGCGGTGCGGGCCACTCGCACGCTGGAGATCGAGACCTACACCTTCGCGGCGCTTCCGGAGCGCATTCGCGCGATCGGCCTCACTGAATCCATCGTCCGCGAATACCGGTGGGTGATGGACAGGATGAAGGATGACGGAATAGGGAACACGGCGAATCCAAAGAAGATTAGTGACGCACCCATCCTCGGCTGACGTTCGGTCCGGACTTCGGTGTTGGATGTTCAGCGTTCGATGTTCGGCGTTCTTCGTCAGGGGTGCTCGGCGAGCCACTGTTTGACGCCGGCGGCCTTGGAGTCGGAAGGCTGCAACTCAATGAATTTCTTCAGATGCGCCTTGGCGGCGGGTGCTGACTTCGGTTCGCGAGAATAGAGAAGGCCGAGCAGATAGTGGGAGGCGGCGTTGTCGGGCTGGTGGCCGAGGATGAAGCGCAGTTGCTGCTGGGCGGCCGTGGCCTCGCCAAGCATGTCGAGTACAAGAGCGAGGTTGTAGCGGATGGAGACGTCGTCCGGGCTGATGTCCAGGGCGCGGGAGTAGGCGTCGCGGGCCAGGTCCAGATCGCCGCGCTGGCGGTAGACGTCGCCCAGGTTGTAGAAAGCGAGCACGTACCGGTTGTCGAGTTCGGCCGCACGGAGGTAGTCGTAGATCGCACGGTCCAGATCGCCGCGGCGATGGTAGCCGTAGCCGCGGTTGAAGGCGGTGGTCGCTCCCTGAATGTCGCGCTGGCCCGACGCGCGGAACTCAATGCGGCGTCCGGAACTGGCGGGCAGCAGGGGCGGGGGGGCCGATGTCGTCGTGGGAGCGGCGGCAGCCGGCGCGGCGGCGGTTGTCGTGGCCACCACCGGGGGCGCCGATGCGGGTGCGCGCGGCGGCTGGGCAACAGCTGCAGGGGGCGGAGTCGTGGCGACGAGGGTCGGGGGCTGCAGGGCGCGGATGCGCTCGCCTGCCTTCATGGCGCGTGGATCCTGCGGAAACAGGTTGGCGAATTCGCGGTATTCACGGGCGGCGTCGGTCTTGAGCCCGAGACCTGTGTCGTACAGTCCGGCCAGTTTCCATCGGGCCTCGGCATCGTCGCGCCGAAGCTGGAGCACCTTGCGGAGGGAGATCACAGCGGTGTCGAGATCGTCGTCGGCCAACGCGGACTCGGCGAGCGCCATGTGCGCATCGGCGCTGGTGGGCGCGAGAGAGGCGGCCTTGGAGAAGCAGCGGCCGGCATCCTCGGCCTGCTTGCGCTCCAGAAGCAGGCGTCCAAGCGCCATGTGGGACTCGGCAAGTTCGGGGGCCAGTTCGACGGCCGTGCGAAGCGACTTCTCGCGCCCGGACTCATCCGCGGCACGCTGCGACAGCGACGCCGCCTGAAGGCAGAGGGCGAGGGCGGCCGAGGGCCGGCCGGCTCTGCCCTGCCGCCGGGCCTCGTCGATTAGTTGTGCCGGTGTGGATGGCGCGGCTGTTGGAGCCGCAGCCACCGCGGCGGGTGGTGCCGCCGTGGCGGCGGGTGGTGCAGACAACGGCGCGGCGGAGGAGGAGGGAGGGGGTGCTGTCGTGGCGGCCGGCCTGGGGGTGTCGGCGGGTTTGGCGGCAGCGGTGCGGCGTGACTCAAGCCACGCACGGACTCCGGCGGAATGCGTGTCGTCCGGGCCTGCCACATCAAGGAATCGGCGGGCGTAGGGCTCGCCTTCCCCGGGGCTGGCGAGGGCGAATGCGTGGATCACATAGAGATTGTAGAGCGCGGGCGCGTACCGGGTGTCGGCTTCGAGCGCCTTCATCAGGTAGAGGGCCGCGGCGCGGGCGCCGTGCCGCTGGAGCTCAACCTCGGCCAGCGAGGCCAGAATGCGAGGGGAAGCCCGCGACCGTTCCAACGCCGACTGCCATGCGGTCGCGGCCTCGTCCCAGCGCTTCTGATCGGCGTACAGGCGACCCATCATCTCCAGCGGCCGGGGATCCCGGGTGTCGAGTCGCGACGCCTCGGCGAAGTAGGCGAGAGCGGTCTGAACGTCCCCGGCGCGCCGCTGGAGGCAGCCCATGTTGTAGCTCGGGGCGGCAAACTGGGGATTGAGGCGCCGGCCTTCCTCGAAGGCGCGGGCGGCCGCGTCGAGTTCGCCCAGCGTGAATCGCGCGAGCCCCAGGTTGTTGTAGGCCTCCGCATTGGCGGGGTGACCGGGGCGGAGTTGGATCGCCTTGTCGAAGAGGTCCTTGGCGCGGACCGCTCGTCCGCGCTGGAGTTCCTTCACGCCGGCTGAGAATTCCCGGTCGCCGGGGCGTCCGCATCCGGCGAGAAGAAGCGCGCCGGCCGCGGTCATGATCCATCGAATTGTGCGAGTTGTCTGCATCGGTCCGTCCAAGATTCAGGGAATGGTACGGTGCGCGCGCGGCAGGGGCAATACTGAACACGGAAAACGGAAGACGGAAAACGGAAAAGAGGAGTTGGGAGACCTCAGCCGCCGATCTTCGGCTCCCCGGCCGGGCGGGTTCGGGCCGATCGCAGGAGCAGGAAGCCGAGGCTGCCGAAGACGGCGGAGAGCGCGGAGATGGCGGCGAAGAAGACGGCCAGAAAACGGCTGTCCGCCGCCCAGGAGTCGAAGAAGAGCACCACCCAGTCCTGCGGCTGGCCCTCGCTGGCCGCTGCGGCGGGCATGTAGCGCGCCATGCCCCACACATACGCGGCGGTGCCGCGCAGGGCGAGGTAGCCGAACAACCACCACGCCCAGGTACGAAGCGCCTGCGGCACGCGCCGTGCGGCGCCGCGGACGAGCGCCGTCGCGCAGAAGCCGAACAGGATGAACGAGAGGACGAGGGTTCCCATCAGCATCGGCGCGGCACGCACGCCAATGGAGATCGCGGCGGCGGCGGCTTCCACCAGAAGGACTGCGGCGCTGAGGACGTGCCACCGCAGTCCGGCCGGTGCCGGGGGCGCGCCAGGCGCCGCGGGGGAAGCCGGGCCGGCGGGAGGTGTGGCGGCTGCCGGTGGATACGGGGCTGCGTTGGTATCGGCCTGCGATGCTCCGTCGGAGGCCGTTTCGAAGTCCGCCGGGGAGAAGCGCCCCTGTGCCGCCTCGACCGCCTCGCAAAGTTCGTCCACCGCGGGCAACGCCCGGCCCACCCGATTCCAGCATCGCAGCCGCTGGCGGCTGACGCGGGTGTGGAGCGTCACGCTGCAGCAGGGGCCGCGGAGCAGATGGACGACTTGGCCGATCAGGCTCAGGGCTGCGAGTACAGCGCCGGTGGCGCGGGTTCCCGGTCCGGCGTCCGGGATCAGCAGCATGACGAGGCCGGGGAGTAGGGCGATGATCCAGAGCACCGTCGCCACTCGCGCGCGGTCGTTACGCTGGAGGACGACAGCCTCGATGTCCCGCAAATGGAAGCGCCGGTACCGTTCCACGAACCAGGAGGTCTCGACGTACAGGAGGTGGTCGGGGGCGAGCCATGCGCGGGCACGGGCGCCCCAGAACCATCGCATTCCGCGCAAGCGTCGATAGGGAATGGGGGGTGGCGGTGGCATGCGGCTATTCCGGGGATGCGATCGGCGGGCGGTTTGCGCCGGCTCCAGATTCGGTGGCGACCAGGTAAACGACCGCGATCCACCCGACGATCGTCGCAATCGCGATCAGCGCAGCGAAGACAAACCGGACCCTCGTTCGCGGCAGAAGGCTCATCGGCCGGCGCCAGAACCGGATGGCAAGGAACAGGGCGGTAGGGGCGCCGAAGCAGGACATGAACCAGAAGATCAGCGACAGCGGAGGGATGACCACCAGGGCGAGCGCGAGGCTGTCGTACTGGACGATGCGCGAGAGGCGCCGGCCGGAGGCGCCGCCATCCTCGTGCTCGGCGTGAAGGCATGCGGCGCAGATGTGGCGGTCCCCGATGTCGAGGTCGCACAGGCCGCAGAGAAACCGTCCGCAGCTTCCACAGGCGACGACCGCAACGCGGGTGGGATGGTGAAAGCAGGTCGCGTCGCCGGGCAGCGAGTCGGCAGCCGGGGTGGAATTGGACGCCGGCCGGTAGAGGGCGGGAAACGCGCGCACATCCGTGGGCGCCCCGCAGCCGGCGCACGGGGCGAAGGCGCCCGGCATGAGCCCGGCCACGGGGAGCGGGGTGCCGCACGCGGGGCAGTCTGGGGCGGCGGGCGCCATGCGCGTCGGGTCAGACCTTCACGATCCGCGTGTTGCAGATCATGTCGTGCAGCGTGCGCTTCTCCCGGTCGAATCCCGCAAGGATGAACCCGATATACAGGGTGAAGTAGCTGATGTACTTCGCAAAATGGCGGCCGGTGGCGCGGGCGTAGGAGATGCGGCCGCCGTCCGGGGTGACGACGCGCAGGCGGCAGGCCATCTTGCCCAGCGTGGCGCCGTAGCGGCCGACCATCCAGATCTCGTAGCCGGCGGTGAGAGCCATGCTGAAAACCGCGAGAACCATCTGCGCCGCAAACAGGGGCCAGGGGTTGTTCGCGGTGTCGGCGCCTCGCGCAACGACGAGGATGACGGGGATGTAGACGGCGTACTGCGCGATGCTGATGACGATGCCGTCGATGAAGGTCGAGGCCACGCGGATCCAGAATCCGCCGTAGGCCAGCGCGCGCGGCACCTCGGCATCCTCCTGCAACCGCTGCACGAAGGCAGGCTTGCAGGCGGCGCACACGTGCGCGGTGCCGAACCGGATCAGGTCGGCCGCAGGAAAGGGCCGTCCGCATTGCGAGCATGTCTCGGGCGGTGCGTCGCCGGGGCCGGCGGCGGGGGCGGGGGCCTGAACTTCGCGTAGCGGCTTCCATCCATCCTGCCCGTCGTGCCAGACCAGCACGTCGGGGCCGATGCGTCCGTCAGCCGCCATCGCCTGGAAGTCGGCCTCCGCGACGGGACCGATCGATTGTCCGCCATCCGCGTAGTACCATTGCACGTCGACCCGTTCGTCCGCCATGTCGCCCGCCTTTCCAAAGCGCTCTTGCGATGGCCATCCTTGTACCCGAAAGGGCCGCCGGCATCAATCGGCGGTGTGCTATACTGCCCGCGTGAACGATCCCTACAACAGGGCGTGGAACTGGGAATCCCCGCGCGGCACACCGGCCGTGCGGTGGACGCTCGTGGTCACGTGCGCTGTGTTCGTTCTGCAGCTCCTTTTGTCCCGCAGCCGGCTGGGATTCGAGATGGCGCGCCTGCTCAGCCTCTACGGCGGCGGACTGCGGTCGGGCATGGTGTGGCAACTGGCGACCTACATGCTGCTCCATGGCAGTGTCGGCCACCTCGTGATGAACATGGCCAGCCTTGCCTTTCTGGGACCCGAGGTCGAGCGGCGCATGGGGACGGCACACTTCCTGATACTCTACCTCGTCAGCGGCGTGCTGGGCGGTGTCGGCTTCGTCCTGCTGGAACCCATCGCGCCCTGCGTGGGGGCTTCTGGCGGCGTATTCGGTGTGATGGCCGCCTTTGCCACGTTGTTTCCCCAACGGCGCATGTCGCTGCTGCTCTTTCCGTTCTTCTCACTTCCGGCGTGGAAGATGGTCTCGGCCATCGTGGCGATCGAATTGGTGTATCTCGTGCAGGGTGGCGCGGCGGGCGGCATCGCCCATTCCGCGCATCTCGCCGGCGCGCTGGCGGGGGTCGTCTATGCGCGCGTTGCGGGCCGCGGCGGATTCCCGGACGACGGGATGCGGGGCATCCGGCGGAAGATCGGGGAGTGGATCACGCCGGAACGCGAGACAGCGGTGGATGCTGCCGAGATGGACCGCCTGCTGGACAAGGTGGCCTCGCAGGGGCTCGGATCTTTGACCCCGGCCGAGCGCCGCCGCCTCGAACAGGCCAGCCGTGAACGAAGGGGAGTGTGATTCGTGACGAATGATGCGACCGTGTCCGCAGAACCCTCCGCGCCGCCCCCCTCCGCCGCGCGGGCGGGCATTATCGCCGTGGTGGGCCGGGCCAACGTGGGCAAGTCGTCGCTGGTGAACGCCATTTTGGGGGAGAAGATCAGCATCGTCTCGCCGGTGGCCCAGACGACGCGGCACCGCATCCGCGGGATTCTGAACGATGCGCGAGGACAGATCGTGTTTCTGGACACGCCGGGCGTGCTCAAGGCGGTGTCCGACCTTGGCGAGTGGATGAACAAGGCGGCGCGGCAGTCGGCCGAGGGCACCGATGCCCTGCTGCTGGTCGTGGATACCTCGGGGCCGCCGCGTGCGGAGGATGAGGGCTGGATCAAGCGCATCGTCGGCGGGGGAGGTTCGGCGCCCGTTATCGTCGCGCTCAACAAGACCGACCTCGGCGGGCGCTACGAGCGTGCCTTCGTCGACATGTGGGCTGCGGTGGAGGCTGAGAAGGAGCGGAAACGCCCGGCGACATGGATTCGCGTGTCGGCCGAATCCGGGGGCGGCATCGCCGACCTGGTGAACGCTGTTTTTGGCGCGTTGCCCGAACACCCGGCGCTGTTTCCCGAAAACATCCTCACGGACTTCCCGCGCAAGCTCTTCGTCGGCGATGTCATCCGGGAGAAGCTCTTTCTCCGCCTCGACAAGGAGCTGCCGCACCGCATTGCCGTCTATGTGAACGGCATCGACGAACTTCCGGACGGGGCGTGGGAAGTCAAAGCCGAGATCTGGGTGGAGCGCGGAAGCCAGAAGGGAATCGTCATCGGCAACAAGGGCCGCATGCTGCGCGCGATCCGCCGGGCGTCCGACGCCGAGTTGACCGCCATCTACGAGCATCCCGTCCGCGTCATCCTGCAGGTTCTGGTGCAGGAGAAGTGGACGAAGAACTTCTGGCTCATGAAGAAGCTCGGCCTCGACCTCTAGGCCGGGGGGACGGCGGCGGACTCCGCCCGGGCTCCACGTCGCCGGAACGATTCAGTTGACCGCGAACTGCGGGGATCCGATGGCGCCGATGAGAAAGTAGGGAAACTCCAAACTCCAAGGAAGTTGAAAGGACCAAGGGAAAAGGAGGGAAGTCGGAGGGGGTTTCGATTCCGATTCAGGGCGTCCCAAACGGTGCGCGCCTTGGACAGACCGGCGCCCACCCGCGGACCGTCCGGCCTTTCTTCCTTCTTCTCCGTTCCACCTATCACTTCCTTGGAGTTTGGAGTTTTTCACTTTCCTCTTCCGGAACGATTCCCCTCCCGTGCCGTCGTTGCCCGGGCTCCAACGGAATCGTTCCGGCTCAGAGGGGGTCGAGCGCCCGTGGCGGGGCGAGGATGGTTCGGAGGATCATCGCCTCCTTCAGCCGCCGCCGATTGCCCAACAGCGGCCGGATGGCCCACGTGGTGCTGCCGGCCCTGCCGAGGGCGGAGAGCCTCCCGATGCTGCCCATATTCGGGCCGGCCATCGTGATTCCCTGCATTCCCGACGCCGGCATGACGGCGGTACGCGCCTGCGGTCCCAGCATGGTCACGAGGGCCGCATTCGCCGTGGGTGCGGCGTACTCGGGATACGGTTGCTGCGGTTGCGTGGGCGCGGGATGTACCGGGACCGGAACGGGCGGCGGCGCGGCGCGGAGCGTCCGAAGCAGCCTGCGTCGTTCGGCCATCTTCTGTCGAAGGCTCATGGGACCGGGCGCCGCCTGCGATTCCGTCATGAAGGTGCGCATGGGCGGCCGGACGGGCGCGGATGGACGGAACTCCGGCAGCGGCGGCGGTTCCGGAAGGGCCGGCGGCGGAGCGGGAGGAGGTGTGTCGTCGCCGGTCAAATCCGCCAGGAAACGGCGCAGTTGCTCCTCGCCGGATGGCGCGGGCTCCGTGTCCGGCCGCGAGGTCCGTGGGAACGGGGCAGGGGCTTCGTCATCGGCGGGCGGCTTGCGCGATCGCGCCTCCGCCCTGGCGTTCATCACCTTGCCGACGATCCAGAGCGCAAGGATGATGAACGGCAGGACGTTCTCGAATCCCCCGGCATGGATCCACGAGCCGTTCATTCAGTTCCCGCAGCCCCGGCACCCGTGCATCAGGCTTCCTTGACGGGGCCCTTCTCGTCCCCGCCGGCGATGGACTCGCGCATGGCGGTGTCCGCCATCACATTCTGCATCCGGTAGTAATCCATGATGCCCAGTTTGCCGTCGCGGAAGGCATGGGCGATGGCCAGCGGAATCTCGGCCTGCGCCTCGATGACCTTGGCCTGCATCTCCTGGACACGGGCGCGCATTTCCTGCTCCGCGGCGATGGCGGTGGCGCGGCGGCCCTCGGCCTCGGCCTGGCGCATCTTCTTGTCGGCCTCGGCGCGCTCGGTCTCGAGCAGTGCGCCGACGTTGGACACCTCGCGCGCGCCGCTGACGCCGGCGACGCTGACGTCGGCGATATCGATCGACACGATCTCGAAGGCCGTCTGCGAATCGAGGCCGCTATCCAGCACCTTGCGACTGTTGTGGTCCGGGTTCTCGAGGACGTGCTTGGAGGTCTGCGACGGCCCGATCGCGCTGACGATGCCCTGGCCGACGCGGGCGATGATGGTGTCCTCCGTCGCGCCGCCGACGAGCCTCTCCAGGTTGGCGCGGACCGTGACGCGCGCCTTCACGAGCAGGCGGATGCCGTCCTTGGCGACCGCGTCGAGCATCGTCGTGCCCTTCGCCGGATCCGGGCAGTCGATCACCTTCGGGTTGACGCTCGTGCGGACGGCGTCATAGACGTCGCGTCCGGCCAGGTCGATCGCGGCGGCGCGCTTGAAGTTCAGCGGGATGGCGGCCTTGTCGGCGGCGATCAGCGCCTGCACGACGTT
This sequence comes from uncultured Verrucomicrobiota bacterium, assembly GCA_964423465.1. GTDB lineage: Bacteria > Verrucomicrobiota > Kiritimatiellia > PWTM01 > PWTM01 > VGWF01. Next base: position 17,760 of record CAYRFK010000055.1, read on the forward strand.
GATGACGTTTCCGCCGGCCAGGAAGTGAGCCTCCAGCGAGTCGGTGTCGACATCCAGGCCCGCCTTCACGGCCCGGATGCGAGCATCGACGATCAGGGTCGGCGGGATGCCGCGCAGTTTCATGCCGAGCAGGTTCCACAGGGCGACTCGCGCTCCGGACATGGCCGCACGGACCCACACCTTGAGGAAGTAGAAAAAGAGTCCGATGAGGATCAGGCCGAGGATCACCAGCGGCACAACGAGAATCATGGTCCACGGAAACATGGTCGGCTCCTTCCCGCCGCGATCGGGCGGCGTTCGGACAGTGTAGGGGCCGCGACGGGCGAATTCAACCCTGCGGCGCGGATTCCGGCGGAAGCGGAGGCGGAGGAGGTGGGGGTCGTCGGGCCGGCCGCAGAAGGGCGAGGAAGGCGCCGGTGCCGGCGCAGACCGTGGCCAGGAGAACGGTGAGGGCGGCTCCGGGCAGGGCGGCAGCCAGCACAAGCGGGATCATGCCGGCGGAAAGGGCAGCGAACGAAGACGGCGGGCTTTCCGTGTTTGGAAGCCGGAAGATCGCGCCGCCGATCGCGATTGCGGTGATGGCCGGGGCGAGCACGGCGGCCAGTGCGTATCCCGCCGTGAGCACAGCGCCGAGCGGGGTGGTGAGCATCCATGAGAAGGCGAAGATCGCTGCGGCCGGGATCACGAACAGCCCTGCCATGCCGCCGAGAAGCGCCCGAGGCCAGGCCGTCCGGAGCCGCAGGGCCGCGTGCGAGGCGAATCGCGGGAACAGGAAAACGAAAGGAAGGCCGGCGAACACGCCGCCGACGTAGAGCCCGGCGTACAGCGACAGCACCATCGGCCACGGAGTCCCCGCCCGGCGCTCGCGGAAGAGCGTGGCCCCGCCGATGCGGATGCGCGGGTCGAGCCGAATCGGTTCGGGGAGCGTGCATTGCAGGTCGCCGTCGACGCGCAGCTCCGGCCGCGCAATCAGGCTGGCGGCGTGAACGGTGACGTTTCCGACGACACGTCCGCCGAGCGTTACGCGGGCCGCTGTGATGTGCAGATTGCCAAGAACGTCGCCCAAGAGAATGACGTCGTCGGCGGTGATCGATGCGTCGCCCAGCACGACCGCGCCGGTGCCGAGGCGGACGGACGACGCGGCGACGGCGAGGTTGCCGGCGATGCGGCCCTCGATGTCCGCCGTCCGCCCCGCGAGACGAGCGTCGTCCCCGACGGTGCCGGACAGGCGGATCGAATCCCGGCCGAACACCCAGAGGTCGTCGGCGAAGGCCCCGGACAGCGAGACCGCGCCTCCGGCGATGAAGAGATCGTTGCTGACGGCGCCCTTGATGTCGATCGTCTCGCCAATGAGGATGAGTTCCCCGACCAGCACTTCCCCGGCCCTCGATTCGATCAGCGGGGCGGCGATCTGCTCGAACGCCGGGGCGGTATGTGCGAGGGCGAGGAGGGCGGCCAGGGCGAGTCCGGTCCGTGCGATCATGCCCGGGGCTCCACGGCGGGGACGACCTCGATGCGGTTGCCGTGGATCGCGGCAACGCGGATCCGCGTGCCTGCCTCGATCCAGATCCCGCGGGCGACGACGTCGATGCGCCGGTTGTCGACCACGGCGATGCCGGACGGACGGAGCGTGGATTCCGCGATTCCCTCGCGGTCCTGCAGCGACTCCAGGCCCTCCGGGGTGGATATGAAGTCGCTGCCGCTGGCCGTCAGCGTCAGTCTCCGCCCGGCGCCGGTCTTGGGAAACACCCGTACAAACAGGTACAGTCCGGCGGCCGAGAGGATGACGATCGCCGCCGCGCTGAGGAACCCGAAGCTCGTGCCGATGAAGAAGCCCGTGACGACCGCCGCGACGAGGCTCAGCGCCCCGAGCACGCCGAGGACTCCGCCGGGCAGGTAGATCTCCGCGCCGAGCATCACGATGCCGGCGACGACCAATCCGGCATATACCGTTTCAATGGGTCCCGTCATACGGAAGCCTCCCCGCTGCCCGGCGCTTCGGACTCGACCACGATCCGGGCGCCCTCGGTGCGCACGACGCGCACGGGCGAATTCCGTGAAATGAAACCTCCGCTGGAGACCACGTCGACGCGGCGTCCGTTCAGGATGGCCGTCCCCGCCGGCCGCAGATCGGTCGCCGCCACGCCGCGGACGCCGTCCATCTCCGCCTGAGACTCCGCGGCCGTGTAGCCGGTGGTGCTCGATGTCGCCGCGCCGAGCACGAGGCCGCGGTAGATCTCGGTCTTTGGCAGCCAGCGGGAGATGAGAGCGCCAAGCACGACCGTTCCCGCGACGGCCAGACCGACGTTCAGCAGGGGCAGGCGCAGCGCCTCGGCGGTCGGGATCCATCCGCCGCCCGGCGGCCGCTCCGCCATGGTCAGCAGCAGCCCGGCGGCGAGCAGCACCGTTCCGATCATCCCCGGGATGCCGAAACCGGGAATGAAGATCTCGACGGCGAGCAGCACCAGTCCGGCCACGATGAGCGCGAGATCCTCGTAGCCCGCAAGACCCGCGACGTGATGACCCCAGAAGAAGATGGCGAGCGCCGTGATGCCGAGGATTCCCGGCAGACCGAAACCGGGCGTCTTGACCTCGATGTAGATGCCGGCGGCCCCCGCAATCAGGAAGAGCCAGCTCAGCATCTGGATCCATCGCGCGATCCGTTCCGCGCCGGTGACCTTCAGTTCCTCGATCTGCGGATCGACAATGCCCTCGGCCTTGAGCAGATCCTCCAGCGAGGCAACCGTGCCCGCCGAGAGCAGCGGCTTCCTTTCCGGTCCGACCGGACGCAGCGCCTCCTCGTTGGTCAGGGTCAGCAGGCGCCCCGCCGGCTTGATCAGTTCATCGCCGATCTTGAGTTCCATCTCGGCGCGGATCATCGCCTCGGCGACCTCGGGGTTGTGGCCGGCCTGCTCCGCGGCGGCGCGGGCGAGGGCGGCCGTGGCCGAGACGGTCTTCTCCTTCAGATCGGCCGGCATTTCCTGCGCGCCCGCCACGGGGAGGGCCATGATCGGCATGGCGTCGCCAATGACGCTGCCCGGGGTCATATAGATCTTCCGTGTGGCCAGCGCGATGAGCGCGCCTGCGGAAAAGGCGTCGTTCTCGACCAGCGAGTAGCAGGGGACCTTCATCCCGAGGATCGTCCGCATGATGCCGTCGGCCGCATCCAGGCGGCCGCCGGGCGTGTCGATGACGAAGACGACGGCCCGCGCGCCGCTGGACTCCGCCTCCAGCGCGCCACGGCGGATGATGTAGAGCAGGGCGGGCTCGATCGCGCCGCGCACCGGGATCACCAGTACCCGCCGGCCGGTCGGGACCGCCGCTGCCGCGCCGTCCGCCGGTCCCGGAGCCGCTGGCGCCGTCACCGTGGCCAGCGCCGCGGCCAGGAGGATGGGGAAGGTCCGGTTCATGGGGACAGTGTACGGACAGCGGGGGGGGATTTCAATGGTGCGGCGGAGGAGTGGCGGAGAAGTGATGAGCGATGAGTGATGAGTGCCAAGCGGGGCTATTTTCGCGCCGGGGGCTTGGGGTAGGGGCGGGCGGCGCGCACCGCCTTCGTGTACTCGACGATCCCGTCGGCGATGCGCTGTGCCAAACCGTCCATATAGGTGGAGGACCCCAGGCGTTCCTCGGTCGATGCATGGGAGAGGAAACCGCATTCCACAAGCACGGCAGGGCAGGTTGCGTCGCGAAGCACGGTGAAGCGGGAACGCCGCACACCGCGGTCGTGGGAACTCCCGAGCCATAGGCGCAGGGATCGCTGGATCTGGTAGCCGAGCATGGTGTTGGCCGCATCGTAGCGGTTGCCGTTGTGGGTTGCCGACCTTCTGGCGACGGACTCGCCGCCGGCGGTGATGCCGTAGCCGCGGGGCGGGAGGACGTGCGTCTCGACGCCGAAGATCGACCGCGAGGCCGTGGAGTTGAAATGCAGGCTGACAAACAGGTGGGCCCCGTGGCGCCGGATCATCGGCGCGCGCGCGTCCAGGTCGACCGTGCGGTCAGCATCCCGCGTCATCAGCGTCTTCACACCGGCGTTGGCGAGTTTGGACCGCACGCGTTTTGCAAGGTCGAGCGCGAGCCGCTTCTCCTGGGTGCCGCCGCGCGCGATCGCCCCCGGGTCGTCCCCGCCGTGTCCCGCATCGAGCAGCACCACCGAGGCCGAGATGCCGCCGAGGTGGCGCGAGGGTCGGAGCACCGGGTCGAGAATCCTGACCTGGTCGGTCGTATTGATGGACCAGCGGCCATCGACGGAGGTGACCGAGTCGTTGAGCCACATCAGGGTCCCGTTGAGCTTCATCTCGCGCGTCTCGGGAAAGAACTGGAGCGTGGTCCACGGGTTTCGCATCTCGACGACGCTCTTCGTGGATGCCGTCTGCTTGAGCCCGTAGGACGCCGCGATGGATGTGAGGCTGACGTAGGACTCGGCCGCCCCCGCGCCGCCGGCCGCGACGAGGAGCGCTGCGACGACGAGGCTCCAAAGGCGACGTCCCCGCCGTTCTTCCGTCTTCCGTCTTCCGTTTTCCGTCATCAAGTCCACACCTGCCGGTCGAGGGTGCGATACTGGATGGCCTCGGAGATGTGCGCGGCACGGACGGTGGCGGAGCCCTCCAGGTCGGCGATCGTGCGGGAGACCTTGAGGATGCGGTCGTAGGCGCGGGCGCTGAGATGGAGGTCGGTGACGGCCAACTTGAGGACCTCCGCACCCTCCTCGTCGGGCCGCGCATGGTGCTGCACATCCTTCGCGCGCATCACCGCGTTGCAATGCACCCCGGGGGAATCGCGGAACCGCTCCTGCTGCACGCCGCGGGCGGAGACGACGCGTTCGCGGATGGCGGTGGACGGCTCGCCGCGATCGAGTCCGGCCAACTCGGCGTAGCGCACGGAAGGGACCTCGATGTGCAGGTCGATGCGGTCCAACAGCGGTCCCGAGATGCGGTTTCGGTAGCGCTGGATCTGGAGAGGCGAGCAGCGGCAGTCGCGCTGGGGATGCTGGTCGCGTCCGGAGCCATCGATGGCACGCAGTTGGACGGGCTGGCGGTCATCGGTGAACTGGCCCTGA
>CAYRFK010000056.1:0-21005 GCA_964423465.1 uncultured Verrucomicrobiota bacterium
CCGACGCCTGGGCCGCGGCGGGCGCGGACACCGCCCTCTCGGCCTCCGCATCGGCACGCCGCTTCTCTGCTTCGGCGGCAGCAGCCTGCGCGGACGACAACGCCGCATCGGCCGACGCATGACGCCGCTTCGCCGCCCCGAGCGCTTCCGCCGTTGTCCGGGTCGCGGCCGCGGCCTGTCCCGCCGCCGTCTCGGCCGGGCCGACCGCCGCACGGGCCGCCGCAGCCTTGGTCTCGGCCACACCCAAGGCCTCGATTGCGGCCCGCGCCGCCTCGCCGGCCGTGTGCAGGGCCTGCCGGGTCGCCGCTTCGGTGGGAGCAGCCTGCGCAACGCGGGCTGCTGCGGCGGCGGCAGTGTTGGCCTGCACCTCCGCCTGCTGGGCCGCGACGGTGGCGGCTTCCGCCGCCTGCATCGCCTCCCGCGCACCATTCAACGCCGCCTGTGCCTCTGCCCGCATCGCGTCGTTCGTGGCGGCGGCCATCACCGCGCCGCGGTGTTCCACGTCCGCCCGGGCCGCCGCAAGCCGTTGTTGCATCGCCGTCACCTTGCCGGCCGAATCCTTTGCGCGCGCGGAGGACTCCACGGCCACGGCCCGCTTCGCCGCCCCGTCGGCATCCGCCGCTCGCGCCGCCACAAGGGCCGCATCCGTATCTTCGACCGCCTTCCGACGCACCGCCAGCTCGGCCTCGGCCGTGGGCACGGCATCGCGAGCCGCCGCCCATGCGGCATCTGCCCGCTGCTGGACCGCCACAGCGGCGGCATGGCCGCCCGCCGCGGCATCCAAGGCGGACTGCACCGCAGACCGGGCGGCGAGTTCCTGCTTCACAAGGGAGATCGATTGAGCCAGCGCATCGACCGCAGCCGAAAGAACGGCGCCAGCCTCGGCATCGATCCGTGCTGCTGCCGCCGCAGCCGTGGCCGCCGCCGCCCGGGAGTCAGCCGCCTTCGCCGCGAGAGCAACCTGTTTCGCAAGATCATCGCGCGCGCCCGGTATCGACGCCGCCGTCTCCTCGATGCGCTGGGCGGCAGGCTTCGGGTTGGACGGCACGGTGCCAACGGTAGCCCCGTCGGCCATCTCGATCACGCGGATCGCGCCCGTCCAGTCACCGATGAGCAAGCGCTGTCCCTCGGAGGCGAAGACAGCCCTCAATGGAAGATCCGCGAAGTCCCTGATCGTCCGCTCCTCGACGCCGTCGATGGTCCAGACGCGCACGACACAATCGCGACCGCACGTGGCGATGCGGCCGTCCGATGCAAAATCGACCGACAGCACGCCTTCCTTGTGCGCGATCCAACTCTTCACCTGCGAGCCGTCGTTCATGGCCCAGAGGCGGACGGTCCCATCCTCACTCGCCGTCGCCAGCACACCGGAGTCATGCCGCCAGGCGAGGTCGGAGATCGCTCCCTGATGCCCCGTCAGCGTGTAGGACTCCTTCCCGCCAGACGCATCCCAGACTGTCACGCCGCCGCTCCGGTCGCCCGTTGCCAGCAACACTCCGTCCGGGCTGTAGACCACCGCCGTGACCCAGTCGGTGTGCTTCTTGAGCTTGCAGAGGAGGCTGCGATCCGCGGTCGAGTATATCTTCACGAGACGGTCCGTGCCGCCGAGGGCGATGGTGGACCGGTCCGCCCGCAGATCGGCCGACGTCACGGCATCCGTCTCGTCACCGGCCTCGATGACCCGAGCGCCGTCCGTCACCGACCACACGACAACCCGGCCCGACGTTCCCCCTTTGCCGCCGCCCGCAAGCAACAACCGACCGTTCCGGCTGAAGCGCGCGACATGAGGCGTGCCTTCGGGGAACGGGAGCACACCCAGCAGTTCCAGCGTCCCGGCGTGATGCAGCAGCACCTGCCGGTGCGCACCCACGGCAAACAGCGGGGCCATGGGGCTTGCGGCAAGCGCCATCACCGCATCGGCGCGCTCCGTCGCCACGATCGGCTCGAGCAACAACGCACCCCGCATCGGCATCGGCGGCGGCCCCGAAGGAGCCTCTGTCTGCCCCACCGCCACGGTACAGACCGATGCAAGCGCCCATGCCGCGGCCAGCGCGACTCGCACACCCCTGCATCCGCCAGCTATCCCCGTCCGAACCACCCATGCTGTGTTCATCTGTCTCCACGTCGGCACGATTCCGCCTGAATCCATCGCCCAACCCGTTCGTCAGAGTGTAGAGCAAACTCCCCCGAACTCCAAGGGACCAACGAGGGACAGAGAAACCCCGGCTGATCCCCCCAGCTAGTGGGGACAGAGAAAGAGTTTCAACTTTCGTTGGAGTTCTGGTTCGCCGGCCTCTTCTCATGAATGGCGGGCGTGCGAGTCCCGCCGGAAGGAGCCGGAGCAATGAGACATGCGAGACTCAAGCCGGAGGGGCGGGACACCTGGCACCCCTGCTACAGCCATGCGGCGGGCACCACCGAGGACCGGCCGTTTGGTCCGGCCGAGAAGGAGCAGTTCGTGCGCATCCTCATAGTCCACAGCATTGCGGAACTGGCCGCCGGCCCGTATGCTTGACCCGAAAGGCGGCGGAAGCATGACGGCGCAGACGATGTATGAGAAGATGAAGGCGCGGCTCTCCAAGGTCGTGCCGGACGCAGAGTTGCGGATCAAAGCGGAGATTGCCGAGGAGATCCTCCGGCTGAAGGCCGAGCGCAACGCGGTGATCCTGGCGCACAACTACATGGAGCCGGCGCTCTTCTTCTCTGTCCCCGACTTCCAGGGTGATTCGCTGGACCTTAGCCGCAAGGCTGCGACGACGGACAAGGACGTGATCGTGTTCTGCGGGGTCCGTTTCATGGCCGAGACCGCCAAGATCCTGAGCCCCTCCAAGACCGTGTTGCTACCGTCGAAAAAGGCCGGGTGTTCGCTGGCGGAGAGTATCACCGCGGAGCAGGTCCGCGAATTGCGCGCACGCTATCCCGGCGTGCCGGTGGTGACCTACGTGAACACCTATGCCGACGTGAAGGCGGAGTCGGACATTTGCTGCACGTCAGGCAATGCGAAGGCGGTGGTCGAATCGCTGCATGCCGACACGATCATCTTTCTGCCCGACCAGTATCTCGCCGGCAACATCGCGCGCGAAACCGGACGCCACATCATCTTCCCGACGCGGGGGCCGATCGCCAACCCGGACAATCTTCTCGATGTCCAGATGATCGGCTGGACGGGCCGCTGCGAGGTGCATGAGAAGTTCACCGTCGAGGACATCGCCAACGCACGCCGCCAGTTCCCCGATGTGGTGGTGCTCAGCCACCCCGAATGCAGCCCGGAGGTCGTCGCGGCCTCGGACTTCTCGGGAAGCACAAACGCCATGATCAAGTACGTTGAGAATCACCCGGCCGGGCGCTACCTGGTACTCACCGAGTGCGCCATGGGGGACAACATCGCCGCCGCACATCCGGACCGCGAACTACTCCGCATCTGCAGCATTCGCTGTCCCCACATGAACGAGATCACCATGGAGGAGACGCGCGACGCCCTGAAGTTCATGCAGTACGAAATCGACGTCCCCGAGCCAACCCGCTCTCTGGCCCGCCAGGCCGTGGAGCGCATGCTCCGGATCGGCTGACCCCGCACACATGCGCCCGGTCCCCGCGTTTTTGCTGTCCAGCCTGCTGGCAGCTGCCTTGGCGGGCATCACGACGGCCGCTCAGGCCGGCGGCACGACCGGACAGGTCACCAACGATTTTACGACCAAGGCCGACCTGTGGCACGCCGCCCTCAGTGGACGCATTGTATCCACCGTGGACCGCGTGGATCGATTCTTCGGCGACGACCGGTTGTTGGAAGACAACCGCGACACTACAATCCGCATAGGTCTTGGTCCCTCGTGGAACGAGGCCGATGGACTGTCCCTCAAGACCCGGTTCAATGCTCGTCTCTCCCTTCCCCGCCTCGAGCAGAAGCTCCAACTGATCGCCGATAACTTCACCGATGCGGACGACCCGCTCCACGGAAGCAGCGTTGGACAGTCGATCCGCGACTCCAGTCCGGATGCGGGCGTCCGCTACGTCGTCAAGGACGAGGGGCCCGTGCGGTTCACCGGTGATGCCGGCCTCCGGCTCGGCAGCGATCCGCAGGTCTTCGGCAAAATGCGCGCCCGGCTCGTCGTCCCTTTCGACCCGTGGGAAATGCGCCTCTCGCAGACCGTTCAGTGGTATTCGCACGACGGCTTCGGCGAAACAACCGAGCTTCGCTGGAGCCGCCTCATGAGCCGTGGCTGGATCTTCCAGTCGGGCACCCGGCTCGCCTGGCGGGAGGATCGCAACGGCGTCACCCCCTCGCAGTTCCTAACCTGGCAACGCGCCGCCGGAACCACATGGGGCCACCGGATATCCATCGATGCGGAATGGCCGGAAACCCCGCACACCACGGAGGCGGCCTATGTGCTGTCCTACGGCTACCGACGCCTGATCCACCGCAACTGGCTCTTCCTTGAGGTAGTTCCCGGCGTCGACTTCAGCGAGGTGCGCGACTACGAGATCAACCCCCGCATCGCGGTTCTGTTCGAGGTCCTGCTTGGTGAGTTCCACTGACGCGCCCGACCGACCCCGGAGTTTCAGAACCCCGGCGCGTCATGCAGAGCGGGCGGCGCGGGCCGCAACGGCCGAGGCGTACATGGCATCCGCCTTGTAGCTTGACCGCACCCACGGGCCGGCCTCGCAGTGGACGAAACCCCGCCGAAGAGCCTCGGCCTTGATCTCGGCGAACTCCTCCGGGGTCCAATAGCGCTGCACGGTCAGGTTTGCGCGGGTCGGCTGCAGATACTGGCCGATGGCCAGCACGTCCACGTCGACCGCGCGCAGATCGTCCATCGCACCGCACACGTCGTCTACCGTCTCGCCCAACCCAAGCATCATCGCCGACTTCGTGACGCCCGCGGGCGCAATCTCCCGGGCGCGGCGCAGGAACTCGATGGAGCGGTCGTAGCTGGCGCCGGATCGCACCCGCGGTGTCAGGCCCCGCACCGTCTCCAAGTTGTGCCCCGTCACGTCGGGCGCAGCAGCCATCAGGATCGCAAGGTTCGCACGGTCTCCTCCGAGGTCCGACGGAAGCACCTCGACCTTGCATCCGGGCACGCGCGAGCGGACCGCGCGGACGGTGCGGGCCATCGCGTCCGCGCCACCGTCCTCGAGGTCGTCACGCGTGACCATCGTGATCACCGCGAAGGTCAGCTCCATCGCCGCCACGGCCTCGGCCACCCGCTCCGGCTCGGCGGGATCCGGCGCGGCCGGGCGGCCGGTCGCCACGCTACAGAAGCCGCAACGCCGTGTGCAGGTGTCGCCCAGGATCATGAATGTCGCAGTTCGCCCGGCGCCCCAGCATTCGTTCCGGTTTGGACAGCGGGCCTCCTCGCACACCGTATGAAGCCGCAACCCCTTCACCACGCGCCGAACCGGGCTGTCGCCGTGAACCAGCGGCTTGCGCAGCCACTCCGGCTTCCCCCGTGGCGCCGCCAATGCGCCCTCCGTTGTCGAATCCGCCGTCTTCATCGTCGGCAACGTAAGGGAACCACCGGGGAAGTCAACCGCGCCGACTGGAACCGAAGGCTTGCAATACGGCCGTCGTGCGGCATTCTCGGATGAGGCGTGCGAAGGACCGACGAAAGGGCTACGGCGATGAAGATGATTCGGACGATGGCGGTGGCGATGGGGATGGCGTGCGCGACCGGGTACGCACAGCAGGGCATCCTGATCGAGGCGGAGAGTTTCGCAGACAAGGGCGGCTGGAGTGTCGATCAGCAGTTCGTCGAGCAGATGGGCTCGCCCTATCTGATCGCCCACGGTCTCGGCAAGCCCGTCGCCAACGCGTCCACCACGGCCAAGGTCCCCGCCGCCGGGGCCTACCGCGCCTGGGTCCGCACACGCAATTGGGCGCCCGGCGACTGGGAGGCGCCCGGCCGCTTCAAGGTGCTGGTCGACGGCCGCGCCCTCGACCCCGAATTCGGCGTCCACGCGGGCTGGACCTGGCAGGATGGCGGCACCGTGAACCTCAAGGGCGGCACCGTACGCATCGAACTGCAGGATCTCACCGGCTTCGACGGACGGTGCGACGCGATCCTCCTGTCCCCCGACGCCGCAGCCCGCCCGCCGGACGACCTGAAGGTGATGGGCGCGTGGCGCAACAAACTGATGGGCATTCCGGAGACTCCGCCGTCGGCCGGCGAGTTCGACGTAGTCATCGTCGGCGGCGGCATTTCGGGATGTGCCGCGGCCCTCGCGGCGGCGGAGCAGGGTCTCACCGCCGCACTCGTCCACGACCGACCGGTCCTCGGCGGCAATGCAAGCGGCGAGGTGCGCGTCCACACCATCGGCATCACCGGTTACTCCGACCGCATCCTCCGGAAGATCAACTCCGAGCACTGGCCGAACGGATCCGCCGAGTCTCTGGCCGACGACCGTAAGCGGCACCAGACGCTGGATGCGGAGTCGAAGGTGAAGCAGTTCCTCAACTGGCGCGCCTACGGGGTCGTCACCGAGGGCGGACGGATCGTCCGCGTGAACGCCCGCCACATCGAGACCGGCGAGGTGAAGTCGTTCGCGGCCCCCGCCTTCATCGACGCTACAGGGGACGGCTGGATCGGCTACTGGGCCGGCGCAGAATTCCGCTACGGCCGCGAGTCGCGGAACGAGTTCAACGAAGGCTGGGACCAGCACGGCGACCTGTGGTCCCCGGAAGCGCCCGACAAACGGATGATGGGCGTCTCGCTGCTGTGGAACTCCGAGATCGACACCGCGCCGTCCGATTTTCCCGATGTCCCCTGGGCCGTGGCCGTTTCCGGCACCAACGTAGCCGTCAAGGGCGAGTGGTTCTGGGAGTACTCCACCGACCGCTACGACGCCATCGACCAGGCGGAGGAAATCCGCGACCACGTGCTCCGGGCGATCTACGGCACGTTCGCCAACGCGAAGAAGCAGTCGCAATACACCTCCCACAGCCTCAAGTTCGTGGGCTATATCAGCGGCAAGCGCGAATCGCGCCGGCTGATGGGCGACTATATCTACACGCTCGCCGACATGGCCGAGGGACGGACCTTCCCCGACGCGGTGGTGACGGAAACGCGCGACGTGGACCTGCACTTCCAGCGGCAGGTCAAGGACCCCGCCTACCCCTTTGACTACCTGTCGACCGCCCTGTTCAAGAAGGTGCCGCGCTATTACATCCCGTTCCGCGCACTCTACTCGAAGAACATCGTCAACCTCATGATGGCCGGCCGCTGCTTCAGTTGCTCGCACGTCGGCCTCGGCGGTCCGCGGGTCATGAACACCTGCGGACAGATGGGCGCGGCGACGGGCTACGCGGCGGCGTTGATCAAGAAGCACGGAACCACGCCGCGCGGCGTGTACGAGAAGCACCTCGACGAACTCAAGGCCCTCGTCAAGCCGGGGCCGGAGGCCGAGTACCTCATCAGCCCGGAACACGGCGGTCCGGGCCGCGTCACGGTGGCCCCGGCCGCCGATCCGGCCGAGCGCACGCGCGGCGGAAATGAGATCGATGCGCTGCCGGACGCCCTGCGGCGCGCAACCCGGGTCGCCGCCGACCGCGGCGAGGCCGGCAAGCCGGGCCGCGGCTACCGGTTCACGGTCAACGTCCCCGTGGACGTATGCATCGCCGTCCACGCGCGGGGCGACGCGAAGATTCCCGCAGGCTGGACGAAGACCGATATGACTGTGACGTGGAAGCACGGGAAGGACCCTGTCTACCGCCGCTCATTCCCAGCCGGGAAGGTCGAGATTCCCGGGCACGCGGGCAAGGAGGGGTCCAACTACGGCGTTCCCCATCTCACCTTCGTCCTCCCGGCAGGCGACGCGCCGGCGGCCGGACTGAAGATCACGGACGCCGCGCTCGCGGAATGAACCGGCCGGACGGACTGCACCACGGATCTCACGGATGACACGGATTCGAGATCGACCGGGGCGCGCCCGACTCCATGGATCCGGCCGGAGCCTGCGGCCCCGCTTGCCACCCGGCCTGGCTGCGTGGGCGGGCCTGTTCGTCGCGGGATGCGCCATCGTTGGCGACGGCGGGGCCGGCCCCCGCATGAGTTGGGTATACTCCTCCGCATCCGACAGCGAGTCCTCTGACCTCGTCGCGTCCAAGGGGTGGACACCCCCGGGCGGCACGGCACAGACCTTGGAACTTCGGCGCGCGGCCGACGGCCGGCGCTTCTACATCTGCCGTGCGTTCCTGGATGTCTGCGGCTCGGTGCAGGCCGTCTGCAAGCCGCATGAATTCGAAGCCTGGTTTGGCGAGAATGGCGAGTTCTCCGGCTACCGCGTCGAAAGGGCGCACCCTTTCACCAAGGCCGAGCACGATCCATTTCTCCGGCGGGATTACGAGCAACTGGACGTCATCCTGAAGAATCCGACGCATGAACTGGGCGAGCTCCCGGCGCCGCGCCGCGCAACGAAGAAGGGCGAGGGCGCCGTGGCCGGCGTCGACGGGGTCACCGGCGCCACCGTGGCCTATTACGCGGACCGCGCGGTGCCCAAGGCGTTCTACACCACCCATGCGATCTGGTACCTGGTCAACGTCGCCCTTCCCCCCGTGCTGCAGGAATGGACGCTGACCTGGGCCGGCCCGGACGATGTACGGGGCTGGATCCGCCGCGGCGAACCGCAGAAGGCTTGGTGGTTCCTCGACCGGCTGGAGGCGAGCCGCGTGCCGGCCGCGGCGGCGGCAGACCTTGCCTACGAATCGCTCGCGGCGACGAACCGTCAGGTGCAGGCTGCGGCCCTCCGGTATCTACGGCGCACTCCACCGCCCTTCCGCCCCGACGCCTGCCGGTCGCGGGACTTTGCATCGATCCCCGACGAGACGAAATCCGCCTTTCTCGACTGGTGGGCGGAGGCCCGACACACGTCCCCGGCGCTCGATGCGGCGCTGCGCGCCGATCTTGCCGCACGCGCCGCGGCACGGTCGCCCGTGGCTACGGCGATCCTTGGCTACCTCCAACGTGCCGGCATCCCGCCCGCCTCGGCCGGCGCATGGCGCGGCGTGCTCGATGCCTTCGCGCGGGAGACGCCGTCGACCTTCCTCCGCACCAAGGCGCAGGCGTTGGCCGGTGCCATCCCGGCGGCCGCCGGACCGTGAGGCCCGCCGCGCCGTCGGTCTCGCGCCTCAGGCCGAGACCCAGTGGCCGACCCTGAAGCCGGCATCCGCGAGCATCGCCTGGTCGCGTTCCCATCCCTGGCCGGGCGTGGTGAGATAGCCCTCGGTGAACATCGAATTCGCGGGCCACAACGCGAGTGGCTGGAGGCTTCGGATGCATGCCTCGCGGCCGCCGGCGACACGGATTTCCCGGTCCGGACAGACGAACCGAAACATCGCCAGTACGCGCAGACACTCGGATGGCACCAAGCGCGGGCGCCCCTCGAGCGGCGTGCCCGGGCGCGGATCGAGGAAATTCACGGGGATCGAGTCGACCCCGAGGCCGCGGATCGCAAGGGCCATGTCGACGCGGTCCTCGTCGCTCTCGCCCGTTCCGATCAGTCCGCCGCAGCAGACCTCCATGCCCGCGGCCTTGGCGCGACGGATGGTCTCCACGCGGTCCTGCCACGTGTGGGCGGAGCAGATGGCGGCGTAGTTCGTCTGAGAGGTCTCGAGGTTATGGTTGTACCGGTTCACGCCCGCGGCGGCGAGTCGGGCGGCCTGGGCATCGGTCAGGAGACCCAGGGAGGTGCAGATCTGAATGTCGGTATCGGCCTTGATCCGCCCCACGGCCTCGCAGATCCGGTCGAGTTCCGCATCCACCGGGCCGCGGCCGCTGGTGACGATGCAGTAGCGCACCGCGCCGCAACGTTTGGCGCTCCGCGCCCCGTCCACGATGGTTTCGACTCTCTGAAGCCCATACTCGGGGATGTCCGTCGTCGCAACAGCCGACTGGCTGCAGAAGGCGCAATCCTCCGTGCACAGCCCACTCTTGGCGTTGTCGATCACGTGCAGGTGGACGTCGCGGCCGAAATGGTGGCGCCGGATGAGAAATGCGGCGTGGAGCAGCGCGAGGAGATCATCCTCCGGCGACCTCACGATCGCCAGGGCCTCATCCCTCGTCACGCTCCTGCCACCGAGCACCGTTTCCGCCAGAGAAATCCAGTCCATATCAGTCACCCCGTTGACGCCCCACCCCGCGATCCGTATCGTGCAGGCGCCTACGGTAAGCGCGGCGCGCGGCGACGCAACCCGAAAACGATGAATCAGCACGAAACATGGATCGCCGGGGCCCTGGCGGAACTGGATTCCGCACATCTCCGGCGACGGCTGGTCGTCCGTCCGGGCGCGGGGGGCTGGATTGAGGCCCAGGGCCGGCGGCTGCTGAACCTCGCATCAAACGACTACCTCGGCCTCGCCTCTCACCCCCACGTGATTATGGAGGCCCGGCGCGCGCTGGAGACGTACGGCGCGGGCGCGACGGGCTCGCGCCTCGTCTGCGGACATCTTCCCTGCCACGAGGAACTCGAACATCGGCTGGCGGCCCTCAAGAAATGCCCCGCCGCGCTCATCTTCGCGTCCGGCTTCGCCGCAAACACAGGCATCGTGCCGGCGCTGTGCGGACGCGACGACCACGTCTTCGCGGACCGACTCGCCCACGCGAGCCTGCTCGACGGCATCCGACTCTCGGGCGCAACCCTCCACCGCTTTCACCACAACGACGCCGCCCACCTCGGCGACCTGCTGCGCAAGGCCCCGGCCAAGGGCCGGCGGATGATCGTCACCGAGTCGGTCTTCAGCATGGACGGCGACCTCGCCCCCCTTTCCGACCTCGCGGATCTTGCCGAAGCGCACGGGGCCATGCTGATGGTCGATGAGGCCCACGCAACCGGCGTCTACGGCCCCGGCGGCGCCGGCCGCTCGGTCGAACTGGGCTTGCAGGGGCGCGTGACCGTCTCCATGGGCACCCTCAGCAAGGCCCTCGGCTCCGCCGGCGGCTTCGCTGCGGGGACAGAGATGCTCCGCGACTGGCTCCTCAACCGCGCCCGCTCCTTCATCTACTCCACCGGCCTGCCCCCCCCCGCCGCCGGGGCCGCGCTAGGCGCCCTTGATGTCCTGGCTCGCGAGCCCGGGCTGGGGACCGAGTTGCGCCACCGTGCAGCCGCCTTCCGTAAACGGTTGAAGGATGGCGGGATCGATGCAGGGTCGGGCGACAGTCCGATCATCCCTGTCCCCATCGGCGCGCCCGACCGGGCGCTGGCCATTGCCGCCCGCCTGGAGGATGCCGGGATCCTCGCCATCGCCATCCGCCCGCCAACCGTCCCGCCCGGCACGGCCCGCCTGAGGCTTTCTCTGTCCCTCGCGCACGCACCGGCAGATCTCGCGGCGGCGGCCGGCGCGATCCTCGCGGCGATGGGGACAGAGATGTGAATCCGACCCCCGCGATCCTCATCTCCGGCTGGGCGCACCCGGCAGATGTTCTCTGTCCCCTCGCAGAGGCCTTGGGAGATGAGTTCGAGTCTATCTGCCTGTCCACGTGCGAATTGGGCGACGATCCGGATCTCTGGCCCACCACGCTGGCCGCGCGGATTCGTGCTGCGGCAGCCCCCCCTTTGGTCGTCGGCTGGTCGATGGGCGGCATGGTCGCACTGGAGGCTCTGACCGCGGAGTCGGCTCCTCCCGCCGCGGCGCTGGTCTTGGTCGCCTCGACGCCCCGCTTCTGCGCCGGACCGGACTGGCCGTGGGGACAGACAACGTCCGCCCTGCGGGCGCTGCGGACCGGGCTTCGCCGGGATCCCCGTACCGCCCTGGCCGGTTTCCTGAGGGAATGCGCCGCGCCCGTTGCCCTTGGGGAGGAGGCCCTGCGGGCTGGAGTCGACGCAGCGCTGTCTGTTGGACTTCCGCGACTTGCAGCCGGACTCGACCACCTCGGATCGACGGACCTCACCGGGCGGATCGGGCGGCTGGCGCCGCGGTGCCTCTGTATCCACGGGGATGAGGATCGCATCATCCCCTGCGAGGCGTCAAAGGCCATCGCGAAACAAACGGCGGGAGTTCTGGAAGTCCTTGCCGAAACCGGTCATAGTGCACCGGTTACTGCGTCCGATCGGGTGGCATGCGCCATCCGAAGGGGACTGAAACTCTGATGACGAACTCGCTGGATCATCTCCGGAGCACGCATGCCCGGTTCAACCGGGGCGCCGCCTGCTACGACCAGTACGCCTCCGTTCAGCGTGAAGCCGCCGCCCGCCTGATCGCCCAACTGGGGGACCTTCCCGAGCCGTTTCGCGTGCTTGAAGCCGGCTGCGGAAGCGGCCAGTTGACCTCCATGCTGATTGAGAGATTCCCCCGGTCCCGGATCGACGCCTTCGACATCTCCGAGGGGATGCTGGACGTCGCCCGGCGGCGGATCGTGTCGAACTCCGTGCGCTGGATCCATGCTGATTTCGTCCACTTCATGCCCGTCCTGCCCTATCCCCTGACGGTGAGCAGTTCGTCGCTTCACTGGGCGGCATCCCTCGACGAGGCCGTGCGGAACCTCGCCTCGTGCACGGCGCCCGAGGGAATGCTGGCGATCTCCCTGATGCTCGATGGAACCCTTGGCGAACTGCACGCAAGCCGCGAAATCGTCGCACCGGGGAAGCCATCGCGCGGCACCATGCCGGTGCTGGCGGACCTTACCCTCGCCGTGGACCAGATTGGCCTCCAGCGCCTCGGGGATGGATGCTACGATCTGACGACGCAGCACGAATCGGCAATCGATTGCCTGCGCTGCATCCACGACCAAGGACTCACAGGCGGCATGATCTACCGCCCTGCCGTCGCCCTAAACCGCAGCGAACTGGCCGCACTCGCTGCCGACTACGAACACCGCTTCCCCCATCCCGACGGCGGCGTCGCCGCCACCTACCGCATCGGCTGGGTCATCGCCCGCTGTCCGTCGTAAAGGGCGGCGAGACGGCGGATCGGACCCTCCTTCGCCAAGGCTACGGAGGGCGAGAGAAGGAGGTCAGACGACGGAGGTCGGAGATCAGGCCGACCGATGTCCGTGTCGCTTCCTTCCTGAAACCTGACACCTGAAACCTCTTTTCGGCGAAGGCTGGCCGCAGTTCGTGGAAGCGGCGCCCTCGCCGCTTTCACCGGAGATCCCGCCCAGCGCGGCGGGGGCGCCGCATCCACGACCCGGCCTTGAAACTCCGGCGGCGCCGTCGGCCATTGCGTTCACGCCGGTCCTGTGGCAAGTTGTCGACCCATGAAGATGCAACCGGGTCGCGACGCGAAAGCCCTCTTCGTCACCGTGCTGCGCATGGCGGTGGGCTGGCATTTCCTCTACGAGGGGGTGTCCAAGCTGGTTCAGGGGGGCTGGTCGGCCTCCAGCTACCTGATGAACGCAACCGGATTCATGGCCGGGTTCTACCATTCACTGGCGGCCTCCCCGGGACTGCTGAAGATCATCGATCTGCTGAACGTCTACGGGCTGATCGCCATCGGTCTGGCATTGTTCGTCGGTATCTTCGTCCGCTTCGCCGCGGGCGCGGGAACGGTGCTGCTCGCCCTGTACTACTTCGCCTATCCCCCGTTCGGCACATCGCTGGCGATCCGCAGCCAACCGGGCATCTTCATCGTCAACGCGCAGTTGATCGAAGCCGCGGTGCTCCTGGTCTATGTCTTCCTTCAGGACGCCGGCTTCGGCCTGGACCGGCTGCTGTGCCGGTTCTTCCGAAAATCCTCCGTGGCGGACGCGACGGACGCGGGTGTCGAGGCGGGCGGCCGCCGCGACCTCCTGAAGAACCTGGCGTCGTTTCCGCTGCTGGGGCTCTTCGGCTGGGCTGCGGCGAACCACAAGCGGACCTACGGCGTCGACGTGGTGTCCGGCGCCACGATCAAGGTCGGCGCGGTCGACATCAGCAAGCTCGGCGGGAAGCTCCCCGTTGGAAAGATCAAGAATCACGAGATCAGCCGGCTCGTGCTCGGCGGCAACCTGATCGGCGGCTGGGCTCACGCGCGCGACCTTCTCTATGCGTCCTCCCTTTTCAAGGCCTACAACACCGAACCGAGGATCTTCGACACGCTCATGCTCGCCGAGCGGGCGGGGATCAACACGATCAATATCGGGTTCCCCTCGAATCCCCTGCTCGAGAAATACAAGAAGCTGACGGGAAGCCGGATCAAGGTCATCAGCCAGATCGCCCCGGGCAACGAGAAGGAAGGCCTCTTCGCCAACATCGACAAGGCCATCGACCACGGCGTCGACATCGTCCAGATCCAAGGCAACCACGGCGACTGGCTCGTCCGCGACGGCAAGATGGACGACATCGCGAAGATGCTCGAGCACATCCGCAAGCAGGGCTACGTCGCAGGCCTGGGCGCGCATTCCGAGGACACGCTCTTCCGGACCCACGAGGCCGGCATCATCCCCGACTATTACATGAAGACGATGCACCACGACCGCTACTGGTCCGCGCATCCCAAGGCCAACCGGGTGCAGTTCGAGGTGGACGGAAAGCGGAACCCCGAGCACGACAAGTTCCACGACAACATGTGGTGCCTCGACCCCGAGCGCTCGGCCGAGTTCGTCGCCATGGCCAAGGTGCCCGTGATGGGATTCAAGGTGCTCGCGGCCGGGGCCATCCGGCCGGAGGACGGCTTCCGCTGGGCCTTCCAGAACGGCGCCGACTTCATCTGCGTCGGCATGTTCGATTTCCAGATCGTCGCGGACGTCAACGTCGCGATCGACACACTCGCCAAGCTCAAGGACCGGAAGCGCGAGTGGTACGGCTGATCCGGCCGACCCGCGCCTTGTTCCGCGTATTGCTTTCCCTGCGCTGCGACGTAACCTTGCGGGCGGCGCGACGACCGCCTGGAGACGCGACGATGGAAGATCTCATCCGACAAATGCTGGTCAAGCTGGGCGAGGATCCGAACCGGGAAGGGCTGGAGAAGACGCCCCACCGCGTGGCCCGCGCCTACGAGTTCCTCACCAAGGGCTACCGCGAGAACATCGACGCGGCCATCAACGGGGCCATCTACACGACCGAGACGAACCATATGGTGATCGTCAAGGACATCGAAATTTACAGCCTCTGCGAGCACCACATGCTCCCGTTCTTCGGCCGTTGCCACATCGGCTACATCCCTCGGGGCAAGGTGATCGGCGTGAGCAAACTGGCCCGCATCGCGGAGATCTACGCGCGCCGCCTGCAGATCCAGGAGCGCCTCACGCACCAGATCGCGCGGCTCCTGATGGACCGCCTCGATCCGGAAGGCGTCGGGGTCGTTGTCGAGGCCCGGCATCTTTGCATGATGATGCGCGGCGTCGAGAAGCAGAATTCGCTGATGGTGACCTCCGCGATGCTCGGGAGTTTCCACAACTCCAGCGCGACGCGAAACGAGTTCCTGACGCTGGTCAACCGCGCCGCGCACTGACGCGCGACCGGGTGACCTCCACCGCCACGCTGCGCGCGAACCTCAGGGCGCCGGGCTTGTCGACGGTCACGGTGACCCGCTTCACGCGGGGGATGGCGAGGCACAGATCCGCGATGCGCGAGGCGAGGGTCTCGACGAGGCCGAAGGTGCTCGACTCCACAAGGCCGATCACGCCCTTCTTGAGCGACTTGTAGTCGACGGCGTCCCCGATGGCATCCGTCCGCGCCGCCTTGCGGAAGTCCGATTCGATCGCCAGGTTGACGATGACATCCTGCCTGGCGCGCCGTTCCTCGGGATAGATCCCGATGATGCAACGCAATGCCAGGTCGCGGATGAGGATGCGGTCCATCGGCCTACAGCCGCGTTCCGGGCGGGATGACTGCGTTCTTCGGGATCACGATCACGCCGTCGCGCACCGTGTAGAGAGGCGTCACGGTGTCGTCGGCCTTGCCGTCGGGCGTGATGTAAACGCCGTCGCCGATGCGGGCGTTCTTGTCCACGATCGCATTCCGGATGAAGCAGTCACGGCCGATGCCCACGGGCGGCCCCTGGTCGACGGGGCGCTCGAAGTCGTAGAAGTCGGAGCCCATGAGGATCGAGTGCTCGATGACGGTCCCCTCGCCCACCGTCGCGCGGACGCCGACGATCGAGTGCAGGATGCGGTGTCCGCTGATGATGCAGCCCTCCGCCAGCAGCGTGCGGTTCAGGTCGCAGCAGTTGATCTTCGTCGCCGGCAGATACCGCATGTGGGTGAACACGGGCGACTGGGGATCGTAAAACGTGAAGGGCGGGCGGGGCGCCGTCAGTTCGAGGTTCGCCTCCCAGAACGAACCGATGGTCCCGATGTCCTTCCAGTAGCCGTCGAAGATATAGCTGCAGACGTTGAACCGGTCGATCGCGCCGGGAATGATGTGCTTCCCGAAATCCGCCAGCGTTGGATCGCCAAGCAACGACTCCAGCGCCTTCCGGTTGAAGATATAGATTCCCATGCTCGCGAGGTAGCGCTCGTCGCTGTACATGGGCGCGCGAAGCTCGTCGAGTTGCGGGGTGTTGCCGGGTTTCTCCGCGAAACGGATGATCCGGTTCCCATCGCCGACATGCATGATCCCCAGCGACCCGGCCTCGGCGCGGGGCACCGGCTTCGTTGCGATCGTCACATCCGCCCGGTTCGCGACGTGCTGTTCGATGACCTTGCGGAGATCCATGCGGTAGAGCTGGTCGCCGGAAAGGATAACGATGAGGTCGGGCGACTCGTCCATGAAGTAGCGGAACGACTTGCGGACGGCGTCCGCGGTGCCCTCGTACCATGATTCCGAATCCGGCGTCTGCTGCGCCGCCAGGATGCGGACGAACCCGCGGTGGAACTGGTCGAACTGGTAGGTGTTCGCAACGTGCTCGTGCAGCGAGACGCTGTTGAACTGCGTCAGGAGATAGATTTTCCGCACGTGGCTGTTGATGCAGTTGCTGATGGGGATGTCGACGAGCCGGTACTTGCCGGCGATCGGCACGGCCGGCTTCGCGCGGTCGCGCGTCAGCGGCTGAAGCCGCGTCCCCGCCCCGCCCCCCATGATCACAGCGACGACATTCATCGTACGAACTCCTTCCACTCTCCCGAATGTTGAAAGCATCGTTTGCCGTGCGCCCCGGGTCAAACTCAAACCGCGCCGCCGGCCAGCACGGCCAGGGCGGTGGCCACATTGCCGAACGGCGCGCTGACCTGCACGCCGGCCACCGCCGTGCGCAGGCGGCCGATCGATTCCCGTGCGATGGCGATGCCGGCCTGCCGCTGTTCCTCGCGACCCTGGGCGGCCGCCATGCGCTGCATGACCTCGTCGGGAACGACGACGCCCGGCACCTCGTTGCGCATGAACTCGGCGTTGCGCAGGCTGGAAAGCGGCCAGATGCCGGCGATGACGGGCACACACAGGTCGCCGATCTCCCCGATGAACCGCAGCAGCGGCTCCACGGCGAAGACGGGCTGCGTGATGACGAACTCCGCGCCGGCCTCGACCTTCTCACGCGTGCGACGCAGTTCCCGCTTCATGTCGATCGCGTTCGGGTCCGCCCCGACACCGATCAGCACAGACGTCGGCGGATCGAGCGGCTTGCTGCCGATATCCACCCCGCGATTCATGCGGTCCTGGATCCGCGCCATGGCGACGGAGTCGGCGTCGAACACCGCGGTCGAGAACGGGAAGTCGCCGAGCTTCGGCGGGTCGCCGGTGATGAACAGGATGTTGTGGATCCCGGCGGCCGCGCACCCGAGGAGGTCGGCCTGCATGCCGATGAGGCTCTTGTCGCGACAGCAGAAGTGGAGAATCGCCTCGATCCCCGCGTCGCGCTGGATCGCCTGCGCGGTGATCAGCGGCGAGAGCCGGGCGCTGGCGCGCGGGCCGTCGGGGATGTTGATCGCATCCACCCCGGCCTCGCGGCAGGCGCGTGCGCCGGCAATGGTGGAAGCCAGGTTCCATCCGCGCGGCGGCGTGATTTCGACGGAGGTGACCCATGTCCCGGCGGCCAGTTTCGAAGCAAAGAGCGACTTGCCGGTCGTCGGCGGCCGAGGGGCGAGATCCGCCGCGGGAGCCGAGGCCAGCATTCGCTGGGCGGCCTGGGCCCCCGACAGCGGCCGGATGCTGCGCGCGATGTCACGGATGTGGTCCGGCGTCGTACCGCAACAGCCGCCGACCGCGCGCGCACCCATCTGCACGAAGCGCATCGCGTAGGTCGTCAGGTACTCCGGGCTGGTCATGTAGATCAGGCGGCCGTCCACCGGCTTCGGAACGCCGGCATTCGGCTGGACGATCACCGGAAGATCGGTGGCCGACATGAGGATCTCGAGGGCCGACAGGCTGCTCTCGGGTCCCTGCCCGCAGTTGAGCCCTATGGCGACCGGTGCGTGCGCCGCATCGCGCGCCGGCTCCAGCAGGCGGACCAACGGCTCCCCGTTGGCGGTCTCGCCGGCGCGATCGACGATGACACTGACGACGTAGGGAACGTCGGGAAGCGAGGCCATGGCCCGGCAGGCGCGGTCGACATCCGAGCGGGTGGGCAGGGTCTCGAAGAGAATGAAATCCGCCCCCGCCCCGGCCAGCGCCCGTGCCTGCTCGGCAAGGAACCCGGTCATCCGGTCCTCGGGAAGCTCCTGACCGAAGGAGCGCTCCCCGACCGGCCCCACCGATCCGGCCACGAGCCGGTCGTCGCCCGCGCATTCGCGCGCCAGCCTCACGGCGGCCTCGTTCATCTCCTGCATGCGGTCGGCAAGGCCGAAAGCGGCCAGCTTGCTCGCATTGGCACCAAACGAGTTGGTGGTGAGGACGTCGGCCCCTGCATCGGCATAGGCCTGGTGGATCTCGCGAATCACATCCGGCGCGTTGAGGCAGAGGGCGTCAAAGCACGTGTTGACGAAGAAATGGCGCTTGTAGATCTCGGTGCCCATGGCGCCGTCGAAGATCACCACCCCGCGCTCCAGGCGCGTCTTCAGATCCTGTCTTGGTTGTGTCATGTCGGAACCGGTGTTTCGTGATTCGGAATCGGGATCTTGCGCTTCCCGCGCCGCCACGGCGCTGGCGCTAGACGGTGGCGTCCTCGCGCGCCGCAATGGCCAGGTAGATCTCCCGGGCGACCCACGCATCGGTGGCCGCATAACGGATCTGGGCCTCGGTCAGATCCTCCCGTGCCCAGTTGGAGCGCTGGGCGCCCTTGGAGACGCGGATGCCGAGGATGGCGGCGGCCAGCCCCCGGAGCCCCGTTTTCTTGAACCCCATGCGCGTCGCGATCGTGGCCAGATCGACGAAACCGGCGGGCTGGACATCGGCCATATCGCCGAGTTTGCGGAGGTCCTGTTGGAGCGCGACGCCCGTCTTGATCACGTCGGCGGCGCCGAAGATCTCCCAGATCCGTTCCGGATGCTCCAGGCGCTGGATCTGGACGAGGTAGCAGGCGTCGACCGTTGCGAACTGCAGCAGCGAGACCGGGAAGGACTGGCCGCGCTGGAACGACGGCCTCGACTCGGTGTCGAAACCGAGCACGCGCTCCCGGTGCAGGGCCAGCATCATGTCCGGAACGGCCGCATCCTCGCTGACGATATGGATCGGCCCCTCATACTGCCGCAGCGGCAGCGTGTTGATCTCTTCGGACGACCAATGCGTGCGCCAGCCGTGGACCGTTGCCGGAGGCTCGGCCGGGGCCGGCGACGGCGGCGGGGAGTCGGGCAGCGGCGGCGGGCGGCGCGGAGCGCCGTCCCCCGTCCCGCGCGATGCACGGACCCGTGCAGGCGGATCCTCGTCCGGCACGGACTTGCCGTTCAGCTTCGCCTCGAACTCGGCCAGGCGACGCCCGGTGAGCGGATTCGGCCCCCCCTGCAGCAGCGCGCGCACTGCGCCGAGTTCGTCGGACGAGAACCGCGCGCCGCGGAGCATGTGGCTTTCGAACGACTCGTACGCAAGCGGGGCGACCGCGCGGGCGATCGTGGCCACAGCCGAGGCGTACTGGCGGATCTCCCACTGCGCGTGCGCGTCGAGCCGGAGCGCGAGGAAATGGAGGAGATTGTGGAGATCCATCTGCCAGTACCACTCGGTGTACATCGAGAGCGGCAGATTGATGCGGGCCAGTTCGCGGGCGATATCGTCCTTGAGCAGCGACTGGTAGGTGGCGTACGACGCGTGCTGCTCCTCCTTGAGAAGGTCCAGGACCCGCCGCTGGAGTTCGCGCGGCACCTCGGCCTCGTCGCGGCCCTGCTTGTTGTCCGCCGACTGCTTCCGGATCTGCGCAGCGGGCGGGACGTAGAACTCGTCGGCCATCACGCTGTAGCGGCCGGAAATCTCGTTCAGCCGCGCCGTGCGGTGCCGGATCCACTGGCGGGCGACGAAGATCGGCAGCTTGCAGTGGAACTCCATCACGACGTGCTCGAAGGGCGACGTGTGGCGGTGGCGCATGAGATAGTCGATCAGCCCTGCGTCCTCGCGCACGGACTTCGTGCCGGCCCCGTACGAAACGCGCGCGGTCTGGACGATCCGGGCATCCCCGCCCATATAGTCGACCAGACGGACGAATCCGCGGTCCAGAACCTTGATTTCCTTGTCCAGCAGCGCTTCCGCGGCGGGTACGATGATGTGTCCCATGATGTCTCCCGAAACCCGTACAGCGTCGCAACTGCGGGGCCGGAAATCAAGCCCCGTGCGGCCCCGTGTCGGCCCTGACGGCTCGGCCGGAGATCATGCGACCCTCGCGGCCCTCTTCGTCCTTGCGATCCGCCGGGAAGTCCCTATACTGTGCGCTTCTTCCTTCGGGGCGTAGCGCAGACTGGTAGCGCGTCTGGTTCGGGACCAGAAGGTCGTGGGTTCAAATCCCACCGCCCCGACCACCTTTTTCCTCTAAACTTCGTGCATTTAGTCCGCTGTTCATGCGCTTTTCATGCATGACCCGCCCTACGGATGAAACACCCTGACGTGCGTCGGAATCTCACGGATTTCGTGGGTACGAATGGACACAAAAACCGGACACAAATTCTCGGGGGGATCCGTGGTCGCTGCCGAAGGTCACTGTTCCTGTGCCGGAGGTTCACTGGAAGGAACAGGGGGCGCCGCGGAAGATGCGGCCCCGTCATCGAATGCGGCCAGGTCGCGGGCGAGGCCGGAATCCGCAGCGC
>CAYRFK010000056.1:21015-22670 GCA_964423465.1 uncultured Verrucomicrobiota bacterium
CACGCCGGCCTTCTGCGCCAGCTCCTCCAGGAACGACTCGCCGTCGGGCTCGCGCTCGCGGCGCCGGCCTCCGCCTTCGAGGTCGCGGATGGCATCCACCCGCGCCTCGGCGTCGCCGGCCTTCTCGTCGATCCGGTCCACCAGTTCGTCGATCTGGATCTCGGTCACCCCCGCCATGTCGTAAGCTGCGGCCTCCTGCATCCGGCCGCGCACTTGGGCCAGCACGCGCCGGTTCTCCAGCAGCACCTTCTGCTCCCGCTCGGCCGCCGTGTAGGTCGCCAGCAGCGTCTGCAACTCCGCCTCCAGGATCCGCTTCCGGGCGGGCGGCGCCGTGGCCCAGACCTTCTTCTTCGACGCGATCTCGCCGAAGAGCTTCTCGAGTTTCGCCGACAGTTCGCCACTGCGGGCCTCGTTCGCCGCCGTCGCGTCGTCGATCGCCTGCAGCATCTCCGCCGGGGAACGGATCTTCATGAGCTTCTTGTAGAGCCCGACCGCGCCCGCGCCAAGCTTGCGCGCCAGCCCCACGGCATCCGACATCGCGGCCTTGATCCGGGCGGGGTCGAACTTCCTGGCCGCCGGCGTCTCGGGGGTCCTGGGATCCGTCATGGCATGCGTCTCCTTCTCCGATCGAACATCTTCCCTGCCGGGCACCCGCTCACAATACCCATGCTCGCGGCACCGGCGGTTGCTCCGATTCCAGTGTAGCGAACAAAACGGCCTCCCGCACGCCCCCTCTTCACACCGCCCCGCGACGGCATAGCGGTTCGGCAGATCCCGGTCGCAGATGCAGCAACGAACCCCACCTGTCGCACCGCCCTGTACGGCCTCGGGATGCATGAGATCTCAGGGGCCGGGCGAGACCGTGATGCCGCAGGGCAGTATGTCCGTATGGCAGCGTGGCCGTGGGGCCGTGTGGAGGTGGGGCCGTATCATTCGATGGATGTTGGTTGTTGGGCGTTGGCTGTTGGATGTTGCATCCGGCCTTCGATGTTCAATGTTGGATGTTCGGCGTTCGATGTTCGCCTAGAACCTCTGCTTCCGAAACTCCTCGTACTGCTTCAGCATCCGCTCCGTCACCGACGACGGAATGGTCGTGAGCGCCTGCTCCAGATCGGCCTCCCGGACCTGCGGATCGCCATCCTCGTGCACGCTGCGCTTCAGGGCCGCCCGTTTGGCATCATTCACCAAGCCGACAAGATCGCTCCCCGTGTACCCTTCCAGACGCTGCACCCAGGCATCGTAGGGGAAGTCCGGGACGAGCGGCGCCTTCTCCAGGTGCATTCGAAGGATCCCCAGCCGCGCGGGGGCGTCGGGAACGCCGATGTAGATCTTCTCGTCGAACCGGCCGGTTCGGAAAACCGCCTCGTCGATGTCCCACGGCTTGTTGGTCGCGCCAAGGATAAGCAGGACGTTGTCGTTGTCCTCGAATCCGCCGACCTCCGCCAGAAACTGCGCGACGATCCGGTTGTCCACAACCGAGTTCCCCCCGCGCCGCGGCAGCAGACCGTCGATCTCGTCGAAGAACAGCACCGCGACGGGCTGGGCCTTGGCGGCCTGGATGAACGACCGCAGCCGCTGTTCCGACTCGCCATGCCACTTGGACCGGATCTGCGCGCCGGAGGCGTAGTAGAACGGAGCATCAAGCTCGTGCGCGA
>CAYRFK010000057.1:0-22625 GCA_964423465.1 uncultured Verrucomicrobiota bacterium
CAGACGGAGACCGTGACGGACAAGAACGGCAAGGTGCCGAAGGCCGACGTCGAGGACGAGCGTCTCGCATTCACGCTCGAGCTCATCGGCCGGATCGGGCAGCACGCACCCGCCGTACAGGTGGCCTACAGCGTGGAGCAGGACTACACATCCATCGGCCTTGCCCTGCGCGATGCGATCGACTTCAACAAGAAGAACACCACCCTGACTCTGGGCATCGCGGGCAACATGGACAGCGTCGACGGCGCCTACATGGACGCTGCGGAGGACAAGACCACGTTCGACGTGATGGCGGGGCTCACGCAGTTGATCGACCGCAACACCTTCATCACCGCGAACCTAGTCCTCGGCGGGGCCAGCGGCTACCTGAGCGACCCCTACAAGGTGTCCGAGGTGGACGGCGTGATCGTGCCGGAGAACCGGCCCGATTCAAAGGACAAGCAGATCCTCTACCTGGCTTGGACCCGCTTCTTCGATGCCGCCGACGGCAGCCTCGAACTCGGCTACCGCCGGTACTCGGACAGCTTCGGCATCGACGCCAACACGATATCGGCGGCGTGGTACCAGAAGATCGGGCCGCAGTTCATCCTCCGCCCCGCGGTCCGGTTCTACGACCAGACGGCGGCCGACTTCTATGACACCCGGTTCTCGGGGTCGCCGGAGTTCTTCAGCTCCGATTACCGCCTCTCCCAGTTCCAGTCCTGGGGCTACGGCCTCAAGCTGATCTGGCAGCCGAACCCGAAATATGCCTTCGATATTTCCATCGACCGGTACGTGATGGACGGCACCGACTCGATCACGTCCGACGACGCCTACACGGGATCGACCCTCGTCATGCTGGGCTTCCGCCTGTGGCTCTAACCGCGGACATCCTGTACGAGCGCATGGCCGGCGGGCCCCTGACGGCTGTCGGCGGCTACCACCGTTTCCCGTTCGAGGCCATGGGCACGACGAACGAGATCGCCTTCTCCAGCCATGCGGCGCCGCGTGCACGGGCCTTCCGCGATGCCGTGCTTCGATGGGTGGCGGATTTCGAGGCGTGCTATTCGCGCTTCATCGACGACAGCCTCGTGAGCCGCATCAACCGGGCCGCGGGGAAGGATGCGGTCGCGATCGACGCCCGCACCGCCGAGATCTTCGCGCTCTGCGATGCGTTCCACTGGCGCACCGGCGGTGTGTTCGACCCCACCACGGGCCCCCTGATCTCGCTGTGGGACCACCGCATTGCCCACGATCGCCCTCCGTCCGACGAAGAGGTGGCGGCGGCGCTGGCCCGCGTCGGGTGGACGCGGACCCTCCGCACCGCGGAGACCTTCCGCCTTCCGGATCCGGGCATGAGCCTGGATCTCGGCGGCATCGGCAAGGAGTACGCGGTCGATCAACTGGCCCGCCTCGCCGACGCCCACGGCGTTCAGGACTTCGCGATCAGCCTCGGACGGGATATCCGCGTGCGCGGCCGCTCGCCGAACGGCGAACCCTGGCGGCTGGGCCTTGAACACCCGGCCCACATGGACCGCTGCTGGGGCGGCGTCGCGATCCACGACGCGGCCCTGTGCTGTTCCGGCGACTACCGGCGCTATTTCGAGGTCGGCGGGCAACGGTACGGGCACATCATCGATCCCCGGACCGGCCGACCGGCGGACCATGGATGCCGGGCCGCCTGGGTGGTTGCGCCGACCTGCACCGAGGCCGGCGTGCTGTCCACGTCGTGTCTCGTTCTCGGCCCCGACGAGGGCACGGCGTTGATTGAAACGTCGCGGCATGCGGCAGGTTGTTTCTGGACCGAACGAGGCATTCTCCAGACGAGGAGGTTCTCGCAGTATGAAATTCCCGAAGATGCTACGACTCCGTAATCCGGGCCTGACGGCGGCTACCGTCCTGCTCGCCGCCACCGCGATGCTTGCACCGCTCCGGACCGGCGCGGCCCCGACCGCCGCCAAGGCCGGCCAGCGGATGCCGGCGCTCCGCACCCTGGGGCTCGAGGGCTCGGTACCGGCGATCGAGGGCAAGGTGATCCTTGTCGACTTCTGGGCCTCCTGGTGCGGCCCGTGCAAGAAGTCGTTCCCGGAACTCGAGGCGCTCCACAAGGCTTTCCGGGACCGGGGCCTCGTGGTCCTGGGCGTGAACGTGGACCGCAAGGCGTCCGACATGGAGGCCTTCCTCAAGTCCCAGCAAGTCACGTTCCCGGTCGTTCGCGATGCCGGCCACACATTCGTCGGCGCGATGGGCGTCGCCTCCATGCCGACGAGCCTGCTCGTGGATCGCAAAGGCGTGATCCGCAGCATCCATTCCGGATTCCGCGGCGAGGAGACCGTGAAGGAACTCCGCGCCGAGATTCAGAAACTTCTGGAGGAGAAGCCGTGAGAATTCTGTTCCTGATCGCCATGGGATCGCTGGCGCTGGCCGGCGCGGGCTGCGCGACCGTCGAACCCTGGGACCGCGGCACGATGGCCGACTACACGATGCGGGCCGACCGCGATCCGCTGGCCGAAACGTACTACGATCACGTCTATTTCACGCGCGAAGGCGCGAGCGGCGGCAAAGGGGTCGGCGGCGGCGGCTGCGGCTGCAACTAGCCGCGCGCCGGAGACTCCTCAGGCCCGGATGGCGGCGAGGACCTCGTCGCGGCGGGCTTCCATGACCTCGCGCGTCTTCGCCTCGAGATTGAGGCGGATCAACGGCTCGGTGTTGGATGCGCGGACGTTGAACCACCAGTCGGCGAACTCCACGGTGACGCCGTCGAGCCGGATCACCGTGCCGCCCGGGTACTGCTTCAGCAGACGGTCAAGGACGACCTGCGTGTCGGCGACGTGCGAGTTGATCTCGCCGCTGGCGTGGTAGCGCTGCAGCGGCTTGATCATCTGCGAGAGCGGCTTGCCTGATGCGCTGACTAGGTTGGCGACATAGAGCACGGCCATCGAACTGCTCTCGGCGTAGAAGTTGTCGCGGAAGTAGTAGTGGCCCGAGAGCTCGCCCGCGAAAACGGCATCCGCCTCGCGCATCTGCTGCTTGATGAAGGCGTGGCCGACGCGCGACATCATGGGTTTGCCGCCGTTCTCCTCGATGACCTCCTTCACGGACCAGCTGCTGCGCAGGTCGTAGAAGATCGCGGCACCCTTGTGGCTCTTCAGCATCGACTGCGCGATCAGCGCGGTGATCATATCCATCGGGATCACGGCGCCGGTCTCGTCCACGAAGCCCGCGCGGTCGGCATCGCCGTCGTAGGCCACGCCGAAGTCATAGGATCCGGCGCGGACCATCGCCTGCAGCGGGTGAAGCGTCTCGAGGTCCAGCGGGTTCGCCTCATGGTTCGGGAACGAGCCGTCGAGCGTGTCGAACAGGCAGTCCGACTCCATCACGCCCCGCAACGCCTCGGCCTCGACGATGCCCATCGCGTTGGCGTAATCGACGGCGATCTTCACGGGGCGCTTCAGGGCGGCGGCGGTACGGACGTGCTCGCCGTAGGCCTTCAGGATGTCGTGCTTGCGGATCGTGCCCGGCGTTGAGGCCGGGGCGTCGAACGCGCCCGACATGGCGAGCTTCTCGATGTCGGCGATGCCCGAGGCACCGCTGATCGGGATCGCCTTCTCGCGGCAAAGCTTGAACCCGTTCCACTGCTTCGGGTTGTGCGAAGCGGTGATCATGATGCTCGCGTCGGCTCCGAGGACGCCATTGGCATGGTAGGACATCGGCGTGCTGCACAGGCCGAGGTCGATGACGTCGGCTCCCTGGACCGTCAGACCACGGGCAAGGGCCTCGAACAGCGGCACGGAATGCGGGCGGATGTCGCGGCCGACGACGACGCTGCGCGGCTTCAGGAACGTCGCGAATGCGCGGCCGATGCGATAGGCCAGATCATCGGTCAGAGTGTCGCCGTAGATGCCCCGGATGTCGTACGCCTTGAAAATTCCGCCCATATCCGCCTCCTCCGGCCTTGGATTGTGCGGCCGGGTTGCGATACCGTACAGGCCGGCTGCTGACCTGTAAAGGGCCGGGGCCGTGGAAAGGCGGACGAAACGCGTGGGCAAGACGAAGGCGGTGCGGGGACGGGATCTGTCGTCGTTCCTGGTGTGGTTCGACACGGAGTACACAACGCTGGACCTCGATCGGGCGCGGTTGCTGCAGGTGGCGATGATGATCACCGACGGCGACCTGAAGCGCGTCGGCCCGCCCGAGCGCGACGTACGGCTGGCCATCCGGCTCCCCCCCTCGGCGCGACTGAGCCCGTGGGTGGAGGAGAACCTCAAGCCGCTGGTGGCGAAATGCCGTTCGCCGGAGGCCGTGACGGCCGCCGGGGCGGACCGCCGGTTGGTTGCGGCGCTGGAGGAGGCCCTCGGTCCCGACGTCGACAATGTCACGAAGCGGCCCGTGCTCGCCGGCAACAGCGTGCACGCCGACTGGTGGCTGTCGCGCCGCTTTCTGCCGCAGTTCCTTGCGCGGCTTCACTACCGGCAGATGGATGTGACGGCTCTGAAGCTTGAATGGCTGCGGCGCGACCCGGCATTTGACTTCGAGAAGGAGTCGGGCGAAATCGTCCGCCGCTACTTCCCGGACGCACTGATTGGTCCCGACGAGCGTCACGACGCCTACTACGACGCGCAGGCCTCGGCCGCCGAACTGGCCTTCTACCGGAAGCACCTGCTGTCCCGTCCGCCGCGCCCGGCGCGCGCCCGCACGGCGGCGGCCAAGGAAAGGAAACAGGCATGAGGGGGATGCAAACCGCGATACAGGGGCTGGCCGTTCTTGCACTGGCCGCCGCCGTCCAAGCCGCCGAGCCCGCCGCAACGAACGCACCGCCGCCCGCGGCGGCCGGCGCGGTGGACTACGCGAAGCTGGACTGGAAGAACGAACTGCTCGACTTCGAAGGCAAAGCGTCCACCCGGACCGCGGAGCAGAAGTTCCGCGACGGAAAACTGAAGGCGCGCTACGGATATCTCGAAGGCCGGATCCACGGGCTGGTCGAGGAGTGGTACGCCAACGGCCAGAAGAGCACCGAGACGAACTTCGAGAAGAACCAGCGCCACGGCGCCAACACCTACTGGGACCAGTCGGGCAAGGTGATCAAGAGGCAGCGCTGGGACCACGACAAGCTCGTCGAGAGCTCCGATCCGCACGAGGTGGAAGGCAAGCCCTGACCGGGGAGGTTTCAGATGTTGGTTCGTCAGACGGCGAAGGAGTGCCCGATGAACTTGGGTCGGAAGAAGGGTTCACGGTTTACGGTTCACAGTTCAAGGTTGAGGGCTTCCCGCCCAACCATGAACCGTGAACGGGGAACCGTGAACTCCGTGGTTCCTGATCTGGCCTTGAAACCTGAAATCCGGCCCCAGGCCCTCCTCCCATGACCCGACAATTCGAAAACCTGCGGGCCTCCGAGCTCTACTGCCCCCGCTGCCGCGTCTCCCAGCCGGTCCGCGAGCGCCTTCTGCTGGTGCTCCCGCACGGGGACATGATGGACTACCGCTGCCAGGTCTGCGGCACCTCGTGCGGCTCGCGCGAGGTCCGCCATGCGCCACAGCCGTCGCCGATGATGCGGCCGCGGGGAAGACCGACGAAGCCGTGAGGATCCTCGTCGTCACGCCGCAGTTGCCGCACAGCCGGGTGCTGAGCGGGCACCGGATCGTCTACGAGCGCATCCGCCGGATGGCCGCGCGCGGACACGAGATGGGCGTCGCCTGCTTCGCGCGGGGCGCCGATGCGGCGTCGGCCGAATGGGACGGCATCCTGAAGGAACTCGAACTGGTTCCGCCGCCCGCCTCAGGCGGCGAGGGGCTCTCGCGCTGGTTCGGACGGGCGCCGGCCCCCTTCCGCGCCTTTGAATCGCAGGCGATGAGCCGCACGGTCGGGGACATGGTGGAGCGGTCACGCTACGACGTCGTCGTGGCCGAGTTTTCCGTGATGGCGCAGTTCCTCCACTGGAATCCCTACCTGCCCGCCGTTCGCCGCGTGGTGTCGGTCCACCAGTGCGAGACCGTGGCCAGCCGCAAGCGTGCCGAACTGCTCGGGTACACCCCTGCCGGCCTGTGGGAGCGGCGGCGGCGGGAACGGCTGGAGTGCCACGAGTTCGGGCTCTACCGCGCCGCCGATTGCGTGCTGACGCTGACGCCCCAGGAACGGTACCAGCTGCTGCAATACGCCCCCGACCTGCGCACGGTCGTGATTCCGAGCGGGGTGGACACGATGCGTTTCCGGCCTGCCGAGCGTGCCGCGCCGCCGGACGGTCTCATCTTCACGGGCTACTATTCGCACGAGCAGAACTGCGACGCGGTCCGATGGTTCCTCGCCCATGTCTGGCCCCGCGTGCGCGTGCGGCACCCGAACCTGTTCTTCTACATCGTCGGCCCCGATCCGCCGCCGGACATCCGCGACAGCCCGTGGAAGGACCCGCGCATCATCGTCACCGGCGAAGTGGACGACGTCCGCCCCTACCTTCAACGCGCCGCCGTCTTCGTCAGCCCGACACGCATGGGGTCGGGCATGCGCGGGAAGTTGCTGGAGGCGATGGCGAGCGAGGTGCCGGTGGTCACCACAACCGTCGGCGTCGAGGGCATCCCGGTGCAGCCCGGCGGCGACTGTCTGCTGGCGGACAGTGCGGACGTGATGGTCGAGCAGGTCTGCCTGCTGCTTGAGGATGAGCCCCTCCGTCAGCGGATCGCACGCCGCGGCCGGGACCTCGTGGTGAAGCGCCTGTCGTGGGACCGAAGCGTCGAAAAGCTTGAGTCGACACTGGCCGGACTCACCGGCCGGCGGCCGGGGCGAGCCGACGTTCGATCCGTGGACTGACCGGTACGCCGGCCTGGATGACCGTCTCCACCCGGGCTGTCGCAAGTCCCGCCGCACCCGCATATGCAACCGACGCCCGCGCCGAACGCGGCAACGCCGGACCGCCCGGAAGCGGCCAGGCCGCCGTCCAGTTGGTGCCGTCGGATACCTCCATCGAAATGGAAACGGCCCGACCGATCAGCGTGTTGGTTGTCCCCGACCCCATGGCGCCCGGTCCCGCGGCGCACCGGTCGATGCGGACCAGGCTTTGCGCGTCGTCGTCCATCCGCCGAACCTGATAGCGGAGTTCGTACAGATCCGGACCGGCGCCATCCATGCCCGGCGCGGCTGCCGGAAAAGCGAAGAAATGAAGGTCCGCGGTGACCGCCGCCTTCTCCCCGGACGCCAATTCCAGAGGACGGTCTCCGGAAGGTTCGAAGGCGGCCTCCAGATCGCCCGCCAGGCGGCGGAGTGCCGTTGCGGCCTCCGCGGCACGGACGTGCCGGACGGTGCGTCCCTTCATGACGCGGTGAACCGTCAGCGATGTGGACAGCACGATGGCGGCCAGCACCACGGTGAGGGCGACCGCAACCAGGGCCTCAATCAGCGTCCAGCCGCGGCGCTGGCCCCGGCGGCCGGCCGGCGTCACCCGGCGCGAAGGATCGTGAAGACGAACCACGCGATCCCCGCGAGCGCCAGGACTCCGATCGCGATGATCAGCGTGTACCACAGCGCCGAATTCTCCTTCCGGCGGGCGCCGAAAGGCGAGATGCTTCCAAACGAGATCGGCGCGGTCGCCGGTCCCGAGGTAACCTCGACCTTCGCATGCGAGAACGTGGGCGTCTCCTCGGACGCCTCCGCCCCCTCGGCATCGAACAGGAACTCGATGGACCCGACCTGAACGAGATCCTTCGGGTGAAGATCGACTTCCTTCACTTCCTTCGAGTTGACCCTCGTGCCATTGGTCGACCCGAGATCGACGAGCGAGAACTTGTTCCCGCTCTTCATCACACAGCAGTGTCGGCCGGACACCGTCGGGTGATCGATCACGATCATGTTCGTGGCGTTGCGCCCGATCGAGACCTTCTCCCGGTCCAGTTCGCAGTTCTTGCCCTTCACTTCGGGCGACATTCCGATCAAGACAGCCATGGTGAATTCCCCCGGCGCTGCATTGCCATGGAGAATGGCCCACGCCCCCGCCGCTTGTCAATGCCGCGGGCATGACATTGCCCGCGAGGGTCGGGTGTGGTACTGAATAGAAATGCCGGGGGCGCGTCCAAACATCGAAGGCATCCCCCAGGAGGATACGTCCATGAAGAATCGGGTTTTGAGGTTCGCAGGCACGGCGGCGCTGGCCGCGGCAACGATCGGGGCGTCGGGCTGCGCGGCGTTCCGCGCCAAGACGACCGACGTGGATGTCAACGAGTCCCGCCACATGAGCAGCGGCTACGACTACACGGACATGCGGAAGATCTCGCAGAATGTTGTCGGCGCCATGCACGCCGGGTTCCTGAGCGCCCAGGCCGAGCCGCCGGTCATCATGATCGCCGGGGTGCAGAACCGCACAAGCCAGTACGTCGACACGAAGAACCTGACCGACCGCGTCCGCACCATGCTCATTCAGGGCGGCAAGGCCCGCTTCGTCAACGAAGCGCGGCGCGACGACCTCCTCAAGGAGCAGGGCTTCAGTGCGGCCAACGCGACGCCGGAGTCGCAGGTTGCGATCGGAAAGCAACTTGGTGCGAAGTTCATGATCAGCGGATCGCTGACCGAGATGAAGGATGAGACGCCGCGGCAGGTCCGCGTGTCGAAGACCAAGGTGAACTACTACAAGCTGACGTTCGAGGTCACCGACGTCGAATCCGCCGAGATCAAGTGGATCCACGAAGAGGAATTCGCCCGCGAAGCCCGCCTGCCGCTCATCGGCTGGTGACCGCCCGGCGCCGCCGCCGGGGCCCGGCCCCGCGTGCGGGAGAACCCCGATGTCGCGCGTGACGTCCAGCATCGCCCGCCGCCGTCCTGCACGGCGGATGGGCGCCGCCGCGGGGTTCGCCGCCGTCCTGCTGTCCGGTTGCGCCACCGCACCCCTCGAGGCCGCGCGGGAGAATTTCCGGCGCGGACGTCTCGCCCAGGCGGAGCAGGCCCTGACGACCGAAGATGCGCTCAAAGCGGAGAAGGACCGCGTCCTCGTCCTGATGGAGCGCGGCACGATCCGGCAGGCCGCCGGGCACTACGACGACAGCTCTCGGGACTTGATCGACGCCGCCGAGCACGCGAGGAAGCTGGAGACCTACAGCGTCTCCAAGGGTGCCGCGAGCCTCGTGGTGAACGACTCCGTGCAGGCTTTCCGCGGCTCTCCCTACGAGCGGACGCTGCTCCACGCCATGACGGCCCTGAACCACTTCGCCGTCACCAACTGGGATAACGCCGCAGTCGAGGCGCGTCGGCTGATCGAGTCGGCCGCGGCGCCTGCGAAGGAGGGCTTTCCGGAGGATGCATTCTCCTACTATGTCGCGGGGCTGGCGCTGGAGATGATCGATGATCCATCCAACGCGGCCCTGCTCTACCGCAAGGCTGCGGCGGCGGCCCCCGCCGGAATTCGCGTCGACGACACATCGGGACGCGTTGGGACGCGCGCACCGGGGGAGACCAACGCGCCGGCCGCGCCCCTGCCGCGCCCGCGGGCGCCGGCGGGTTGGACGCATGAACTCGTTTGCTTCGTTCTGCTCGGCAACGCGCCGCCGGGCGGGGCGGATATGTCCGATCGATGGCATGGCACGCCGGGCGACCATGCCGAGATCCGCATCGGCGGTGTGACGGCGGGTCGCACCTACGCTCTGGCGGACGTCGCCTGGCTGGCGGCGCGCACCGACGTCCGCCTGGCCGCGGCCCGCGCGGGCAAGACGGCCGCCCGGGTCGTCATCAAGGAGATCATCGCGGAATCCGTCGCCCAGAGCACCGACAACGATGCGCTGGGGGACCTGATCCGCCTTATCCTGATCGGCATCCTCGAGCAGCCGGACGTGCGGCGGTGGGAGACACTGCCGCGAACCTTGCACGTGGCCCGCGTGCCCTGCCCTCCAAACCTGAAGGACGTCGAGGTCGTCCTCCGCGCCGCCACGGGCGCCGAACTTCGATCCGTCACGATCAACCAACCCCTCGCACGGCGCAGGACGGTCTGGGTTACGCTCCTGCGCGATCTGCCGAACCCCGCGCCGCCGGTGGTCCCGTGAACGGCTTCGGTCTCAGTCCTGAAAAGGAGAAGGCGCTCGCGGACCGCATGGCCGCGCTGGGGATCCGGGAGTCCGACTTGGACGAGTCGTTCATCCGCGGCTCGGGGGCCGGAGGCCAGAAAGTCAACAAGACGTCGTCGTGCGTCGTCATCCGGCACCGCCCCACGAGCATCGAGATCCGCTGCCAGCGCGAGCGCTCCCAGGTGATGAACCGGTTCCTCGCGCGCCGGGAACTGTGCGAACGCATCGACGAACGCCGCCGCGGCGCCGCCAGCGCCCGCCAGCAGGCGGTCGAGAAACTCCGCCGACAGAAGCGCCGCCGCTCGCGCCGGCAGAAGGCCCGCATGCTCGACGACAAGCATCACCAGGGAGCCAAGAAGGCCGCCCGCCGCGCCGCGCCGCACGCAGACTGAACCCCGTCCAGCCCCCTCCGAAGGAAGACAACACGAAGGACGCAAAGGCCGCGAAGAGGGGAACAATCGAATGAGGACGACGGGGGGGCCGGGGGAAGACGGTGTCGAGTGGCAAGCTCTTCGTCCCGGCCTTCGTCTCAGGCATGGTCCTCGGTCCGACACGTCCGCTCTTCATCGCAGCCTTCCTCGCAGCCTTCCTCGTCCCCCTTGTCGTGTCGTTGGTTGTTGGATGTTGGAGATTGGCTGTTGGATGTTGAGCAGGAGTGCCTGCCCCACGCCCGGACTTTGATCAGCCTCCGGGCAGCGCGGCGCGCAGGCGGCTCTCGGAAATGGCGCCTTCACGGAGGATCTCGATGCGGCCATCGTGGACCTTCACCACGGTGCTGGGCACGCCGCCGGGGACCGGGCCGCTGTCGAGTACGAGATCCACGAAATCGCCCAGCGCGGCGGCCGCCTCGGCGGCGGTCTGTGCGGGCGCCTCGCCGGACCGGTTGGCGCTGGTCGCCGCAACGGACCTTCCAAAGGTCCGCACCACTTCCAGCGCAACCTCGTGATCGGGCCATCGGAAGCCGGACGGCCCGGCGGGGGTATCGAGAACAAGCGTGAGCGGACCGGGCCAGAAACGATCCGCCAAGGCGCGAACGGTCGGGCAGAGCACCGCCCCGGCGACGACGAGATGGTCCAGCCCGCCGACCAGGCACGCGCACTTCTTCTCCTCCGGCCGGCCCTTGGCGGCGCACACCGCGTTCATCGCGTCGGGATTGCGCGGATCGGCGCAAAGTCCGTAGACCGTCTCGGTGGGGACCACGATCAAGCGCCCGGCGGCGAGGGCGGCGGCAGCGGCGCGCATCGCCCCCTCGTCCGGACGGCGCGGATCAACGCGGAGGACTCGGGGCGGCATGGCGCGGCTCCGGGCTGAGGGCATGCAGCGCGTGAAGGATGTCCACGGCACGCTCAAGGACGGCATCGCCCTCGACACGCCGGCGGAGGGCCACGTCGACCGCCTCCTCGGCCAGCGCCTTTCGGCGCGGATTCATCGCCATGGCCTCCGGCAAATCCGCCGCCTTGGATGCGGAACGGACCCCGGGACCCGGGGCGACTTCGACGTGCGGGCGGGTGGGCACCTCCGCCGCGACGCCGGCGACAAGGAGCCGCCGCGTCGTAACGTAGAGGCGGCGCCCGGTGTCGAACGGAACAGCCTCGCGGATCATGGGGTCACCGGCAGTCGACCCGCCGACCAGAAGGACACCCTGCCCGCCCGCCTTGAGCGCCGAGGCAAAAACCTCCGCCGCGCCCGTCGTCTGCGGGCCGATCAGCAACATGAGCGGCCCCTTGAGGGGCGGTTCCTGCCCGCCTCGGAATTCGGCGCGGCGGCCATCGGCCAGACTTTCGTGGGCAAACATCGAGGCGGATTGCGCGCAGGCGAGACGCGCGGCGGCCGCAGCCTCGTCCATGTCGCCGCCACCCGCGGCACGAAGATCGAGGATCACGCCCGGGCCGCCGTTGGTCGCCGCCGCACGCCATGCGCGGTCCAGTTCCTTTGCGGCGCCGGCCCAGAAGCCGCGGATCTCAATGAGGCGGACGCCACCCGGAAGTTGCTCGTCGCCCCCGACCGCAGGCTGCCGGATCGAGGCGGGCGTGAGCGAGACCGGCACCGGCTTCTTCTCGCCGGATCGCAGCACCACGACGGGCACATCGCCGGTTGCGGCGCGGATCCACGCGGCTTGCGTGTCGATGGGGATGCCCGTCACGTACCGGTCCGCGATTCGGTCAACCAGATCCCCCGCCTTGAGCTTTCCGTCCGCCGGACCGCCAGCGAGAATCTCCATGACGCGGGTCTGCCCGTTCGACACCGCGAGCCGGATCCCGATGCCGCGGACCATGCCCTGACGTTCCAGGTCGAGTTCCTTGAACCGCGCCTCGGTGAGCAGGTCACCGCCCGCATCGACACCCATCACGACGGCGGCAAGAAGCTCCTCCTCGAGGCGCGCAGCGTCCGGCCGCACACCGCGCGTCGCGAGACACGCGATGGCCTTCTCCACCAGCGCGCCGGAACCCGACGCGGGGGGCGAGTTGGTTTCCGCGGCGAGGGAGGCCGCAGACCACGCCGCGCACGCAAGGAACGTCCGAATGACGTCGCAACGTGTCACAGGCGTGCGATCTCCGCCTGCAGATCCGCATCGGCCTTGGCCACGCTCTCGCGCAGGGATGCCTTGTGCGCTTCCAGCGCCGCCTGGAGGGCGGGATCGGAAAGCGCAAGGATCTGCACCGCCAGCAGGGCGGCGTTCACGGCGCCCGCCTTGCCGACGGCGACGGTCGCCACCGGAATCCCGCCGGGCATCTGGACCGTGGCCAGCAGCGCGTCGAGTCCGTTGAGCGCCCCGCCCTGGACCGGAATGCCGATGACCGGAAGCGTCGTATGCGCCGCCAGGACGCCGGCCAAATGCGCCGCGCCGCCGGCCGCCGCAATAATGACCTTGAGGCCGCGCGCGGCGGCGGCGCGGGCGAACTCCGCCGCGCCGTCGGGCGTGCGGTGGGCCGACTGAACCTTCACCTGCGCCACGACACCAAACTTGCGCAGCGTGAGAAGCGCCTCCTTGAGGGAGGGCCAGTCCGATCCGCTGCCCATCACGATCGCCACCTTCGCCTGATCGCCCATATCGGCCTTCCTTTCGTTCTACATGCGCCGCAGCGCCCGCGCGGCAATGTCGCGCCGGACGTGCATGCCTTCAAACCGGATTCTGTCGACCGCCTCGTAGACCCGCGCCACCGCGGCACGGATGTCCGCCCCGAGCGCCGTCACGCCGAGCACGCGGCCGCCGGCCGTCACGGTACGGCCGTCCCGGACCGCCGTCCCCGCGTGGAACACGGCGACATCGGGCAGGGCACCGGCCGCATCGAGGCCTTCGATGGGCGTCCCCTTCGCATAGGTGCCCGGGTAGCCGCCGGCGGCCATCACCACACACACGCATGCGCCGGGATGCCATGCGACCAGATCGTCGCGCAACCGCCCCTGCGCGCACGCCAGAAGGGCCTGCGTGACACTCCCCGCCCATCGCGGAAGGATCGCCTGCGTCTCGGGATCGCCAAACCTGCAGTTGAATTCGAGCACCTTCGGCCCCGCAGCCGTCATCATGAGGCCCGCGTAGAGCACGCCGCGATAGGTGATGCCCCGCCGCCTGAGTTCGGCCAGCGTACGCTCGAAGACCAGTTCCCGTATGCCGGGAAGATCGGCGTCGGCAATGACCGGCGCGGGCGAATAGGCGCCCATGCCGCCGGTGTTCGGCCCACGGTCGTCGTCGAAGACGCGCTTGTGGTCCTGCGCGGAAGCCAGCAGCACGACGCGTTCGCCGTCGACAAGGCCGAGGATCGAGACCTCCTCGCCGACGAGGCATTCCTCGATCAGCACCTCGCGGCCGGCGTCGCCGAAGACGCCCTTCACCAGCGCGTCGTCGATCGCCGCCTCCGCCTCCGCGACCGTGGCGCAGACCGTGACGCCCTTCCCCGCCGCCAGGCCGTCGGCCTTCACCACCACGGCCCCGCCCTGCGCACGCACGTACGCCTTCGCCTCCGCGACATCGGTGAAGCGGTCGGAGTCGGCGGTCGGCACGCCGGCCGCGCGGAGCACGTCTTTGCAGAAGATCTTGCTGCCCTCGAGACGGGCACCGTCGCGGGTCGGGCCGAAGACGGCGAAACCCTCCGCCATCAGGGCATCGGCCAGACCGGCGCAGAGTGGCACCTCGGGACCGACGACCACGAGATCCGGCCGCTCGGCGCGTGCGAGGGCGACGAGGCCCGGCACATCCGCCGCGTCCACGGCGGCGTTCCGGCCGACCGCCGCCGTCCCGGGGTTTCCGGGCGCGCAGACGATCTCCGGCCGCTCCGGATCCCGCGCCAGCCGCCACGCCAGCGCGTGCTCCCGTCCACCCCCGCCGACCACCAGGATCTTCATTCGCTCCGCATCCCCCGTGCCTGCGCGTGCCGCGCGGCGATCCGCTTCATATCCCACCCGGCCCCCCCAATCAAGCCGGGGCGGATGGAGACTTGCCCGGCGCATCGGTAGGGCGTATGTCTGGCCCCGGGCCATGAGGCGTCAACCCGGGGGACAGGCCATGATGACACATCGTGCATCGTACGGATGGCGGGCGGCCGCGGCGGCGATGGGAATCGCGGGCGTTGCGGCGGCGGGCGAGGCGAACTACCAGCCGTTCATCGTCGGTGAGCGCGCGGCCGGCATGGGCGGCGCCGTCTCGGCGACCGCGGAGGGTATGGATGCCTGCTTCTACAATCCGGCGGGGCTCGGCAGCGAAACGCGGGATTCGATCTCGATCAACGGGACGCTCTACGGCATCCAGAACTTCCGGACGAAGGATGCGGCGTTCCCCGGCGAGGACTTCAACATCTCATCCTTCGCGACCATCCCGACCGGCCTGAGCGCCGTGAAACGGCTGAAGGAAGGGACCACCGCCGCGTTCTCCGTGTTCATCCCGTCCCAGTCGAGCGCGCGGGAGATCCAGGCGTTCCGGGAGAACCAGCATTTCTACAACTACAGCCACGACGAGGAGACCCTCCACCTCGGCCCCTCGATCGGCCACGCGGCCTCCGAACGGCTGTCCGTCGGCGCCTCCCTCTTCGGCGTCTACCAGACCGCCAGCGAGTTCCAGAACCTCTACTGGGGCGACTACGCTTACACCTACGCGGCCAACTATACCTACTCCGTCATCGGCGTCGTCGGCACGCTCGGCGCCCAGTTCCGCCTGTCGGACGAGTGGCTCGCCGGGCTCACGGTGACGACCCCGTCGGCCACGCTGACCGGCAGCGGACGCGTTCAGGCCAGCGCGGTGCAGGCCGACGCGGATTCCATGGGATCCGACGCGGTCTATCTCGAGGATCTCGATGCGGACAACGGCCTGCCCGCCCAAGTTCGCATCGGCCTCGGCTGGCGCCGGGCGGAGGTCGGGAGTGCGGGGCTCGACATCACCCACCATTTCGCACGGGCCTACGACTGGATGGACGGCACGCAGGACGGCGAATCGGTCACGATCCGGCAGGAGCGCGAGGCGGTCACCGATTTGAACCTGGGCGGCGAGATCATCGTCCGCAAGCGCTACCCCATCCGTGCCGGCTTCTTCACCAGTTTGTCGTCGGCACAGGACCTCGACCCCGCGAACACGGATACGCCGGACCAGATCGACCTCTACGGACTGACGGCCAGCGTGGGCAGCATCGGCGAGAACGTGGTCCTGAACTTCGGCGTCAGCTACGTGTTCGGGGACGGTGACGCGTTCGGCGCGCGCCTCAACAGCCAGGGCATTCTGGAATCGGTCGTCTCGGAGACCCGCGAGCGCAGCGTCTACGTCTTCGCCAGCACCGCCTACCGCTTCTGAAACGCGAAGCGGGGCGCGGAATCCCGCGCCCCGCTTCACGAGCGGACCGGTCAGCCGTTGCGGCGGCGGCGGGCGAGCCAGCCGAGCAGCCCGGCCACGCCGAGCAACCCGATCGAGGCCGGCTCCGGAACGACGGTCAGGGTGACGTCGTTATCGTTGTACCGGATCTCGAAGGTGTTGTTGGCCGTGGCGACCGTATCGCCATCATTCGGCAGACCGGCGAACGTCCCGCTCAGACTGCTGAACCCGTTGATGATGATGAAGGATGAACTCAGGGGCAGGACATTCGGCGTGAGCAGCGAGAGGGTGGCCCCGCCGAGCGTCAGCGTATCGGCAGGTCCATCCATCACGAGCTGGTCGGCTTCGCCGGCGAGGGTGCCGATAATCTCCACCGCGAACGTGGAGCCCGACTGGAACTCCACGCTGGCAGTCGTCGTCAGGACGCCCGGGCTGGAGCCGGGCGCCACGATTGCGCCCGAAGCGACGATCAGACCGCCGGCGTACGTCCCCTCGCCCTTGAGCGTCTGTCCGGAGCCCAGCGTCATGGTGCCGCCGGTGCGCTGGGTCACGCTGAAGGTCGCCCCGGCATCGATCTGGATCGTCGAGCTGGTGGCGATCGACGCCCCCCCGGTCAACGCCAGGGTCCCGGCCATGACCCGGGTTGTTCCGCTGTAGGTGTGCACGCCCTCGAGAGTCAGCGCCGCGGGGCCATCCTTCACAATGCTCAGCGACGCGGCGGCCTGATCCCCGGCCGTCGGCGACCAGAACGTGCCGTCACGTATCGTGGCCCGGAGAATGTGGTTCGTACGCTGGACGATCCGGAAGCTTCCCGCCACCGTGCCGGCGTTCTCGATCCACGCATTCGTCGTCGGATCGTTGCCGTAGTAGTCGGTCGTGCTGTTGTCCGCCTTGCCGTCGGTCATCAACGTGCCGATCGTCACCTGGCTTCCGTAGGCCTGCAGGTGGGCGTCATGGCGCATCACCACGATGTTGTTGGAGGAGATCGCCAGCGTCGCCTGCCCGTCGTTCCGGCCGAACCGCACGTAGTGCTGCTTGTCGAGATCGGGTCCTTGCGAACCCGAGCTCGTGCCGTTGCGATTGCCGATCTCCAGCGTGCCCGTCCATCCGGTGTTGGTGCCGGCCAGCGTCCAGATCGTGTGGACGTCGAGTTCCGGGGTGGCCTGGGCGCCCTTGTCCTGCGTGCCGCTCAACTCCGTCAGCGTCCGGATGCGCTTGTCCCCGCCCGTGATGTTGCCGTCGAGCCAGATGAAGCCGCGTTCCTCGAAGGAATCGCCTGCCTCCGCCGTGCGCTGGCCGATGGCGTCATCGCCGCGCCACAACTGGAACTCGCGGACCGTCGCGCCGACGTTGGTGT
This sequence comes from uncultured Verrucomicrobiota bacterium, assembly GCA_964423465.1. Classification (GTDB taxonomy): domain Bacteria; phylum Verrucomicrobiota; class Kiritimatiellia; order PWTM01; family PWTM01; genus VGWF01. The sequence continues at coordinate 17,168 of CAYRFK010000057.1, forward strand.
TGAACCCGGTCAGATCGAGCGCCCCGGTGAAGCGCATGGTGTCGTTGTGGTCGGACCGGAACACGCCCAGCCGGGTTGCGTCGGATTCGCCCACCACGGTGACGGTCTGTGGCACAACCGTCTCCTTGCCCACTCCGTCCTGTTCCGGGCGGAGGCGGAAGGCGACGAGACTGCGGTTCGTGTTGGCCTCGAAGCCGATGACGATGCCCGAGCCGTTCGGGGTCGGATACGGACCACTGGTGTACATGTCGATCGCGCCGTCGAGAACCCGGATGTCGCCGGTGTAGTCGGGGCTGAACTGGCGGATGAGCACGGCGCCGTCGCCGGTCTTGAGCAAATCGCCCACACCCTCCATGTATCCGGCGTCGGGATGGAGACTGAAATCCTCGTTCATGACGTACACGGTCGCATCGCCCAGGAAATTGACCGGACCGTTCCATCGACGGCCCTGGTATCCGGGGTCGGGGTCGTACATCGCAAGCGTCGCACCCTGCTCCAGTATCAGCCACTCGCGGATGTCGGAGGTCGCGTTGCCGCTGTTCGTTGAGTTTGCGATCGACAGGGTTGCGCCGCTGCGGACGATCGTGCCGTCATAGTAGGAATGCGATGTCCCGAAGATCTCGTTGGTCAGCGAACGCCGCGTGATGTGCAGCGTGCCCTCGCGAACGTCGATCAACCCTTGGACAACGTTGCTCACGCCGAGAGCCCCCTCCCATCCGGAAGCGGCGACGTTCGTGATGCCGAGCCCCGAGCCCCAGACCATCGTGCCCGCCCCACTCTTGATGAAATCGCCATGAGCATTGTTCTGACGGGTCGCCGCGTAGATGTTGGTCTCCGAGAAGATGGATCCGGCAATCTGAACCGTGCTGCCGGGTCCGACCGAGATATTCCCCCCGTCGCCGCCGACCGTGATCCGCCGGTTGCCCAGGTTGGCGTCGCCGGTGAACCGCAACATGCCGCCGCGGAGCTCCAGGCTGTTGGTCGCGTTGCCCAGCCGTCCGGCGCCGTCAACCGAAAGCACGCCACCGTTCAGATACACGATACCCTCGAACGAGTTGTTGCCCGACAGCGTCGTCGTGCCCGGACCGGAATGGGTGAAGGCCGTGGCGCCGATGATGTTCGCGGGGATCCTGAAGCCGTAGGCCGTGTTGTAGTTGTGCAGGATCAACTCCCCGCCCGTGCTGGTCAGTGTGCCATTGTCGACGGCCAGTGCGCCGCCGAACCCGTCGGTCGCGTTGGGCGTGACCAGGAGGCCGCCTTCCTGGATGTCCAGTTGATACCCATTGAGATCGAGACCCGAAGAGCCGCCGATCCTCACCGACGCGGCGACATCGTCACCCGGGAACCCCAGTGGCCACAAGACATCGGTGTGAACGCCGACGCCGAATGCATCTGGCGAATACGCTGCGAACGGCCGCACGTTGGTCCCCAGGTCCGTCGCCGCCCACGAGAAACCGGCCAGCCCGTTGGAACTGACCACCGCCCACGAGCCAATCCGGACGCCGGCGTTGAGGCCGAAATGGATTCCCGCGTTGCCTCCGGCCGACAGGTCGCGCTCGAAGTTGACCGTACCGCCCTGCTGACGCGTCACCGTCTGTCCGGCGAGGGTGGCGATAAACAACGCATTGGTCCCCGCGCCTTGCCCGCGCGAACGGATCGTCGAGTCGCCCGCGCGAACGAGCAGGTTGCTGCCCAGCGTCTCGGAGGTGATCGACGTCGTACCCCAATGGGTCAGATCGCCGCCGCCGAGCACGAGGGCCGCCGTCTGGTCGTCCGTGGTCCTCCGCTGACCGAGATTCGCCGACGAACCGAGTGAGCGGTCGAGCACGAGTTCGCCTCCGAGAAGGACGAACCGGTAGACGCGATTGGCTTCGCTGTAGCTTGCGTGATCCGGACCCTGGAGATGCACCACTCCGTTGCCAATCTTGGTCAGGGTCGCATTGCCGCTGCCCCTGAGCGTCTGCGTGATATTGACGCGCCCCACGCTGGCCGTCCCGGCGATGGAGTCCCAGCCGTTGTGCGAGAGGACGCGGAACTCGCGGTCGAAGGTGATCCGGTTGTCGTCGCCCGCGGCGCTGCCGTCATTGAAGCTGTTGCCGACCGAGACGGTGGCGTTGGAGGGGCCGAAGTGCTCCAAGCCCAGCGTGATAGTGTTGTTGGCGATGTTGTTGCCGATCGTGAATCGCTCGGCATTCAGGGACTGACCGTTCTTCGTGAGGAGGAAGGTCACGCTCCCCCCGGCATCCGTACCCGTCTCCCCGAGGACGAAGCCGCTGAGTCCATCAGCGAAATTGGCGTTGGTGAGCGTCTGGGCATCCCAGAATGCGCCCTCGCCCGCGGCGGGATCGCCGAGGAACCGGATCGCGCCCTGCTCTGCGTAGATCCGCCCCGTCGCCTTCCAGGGCTTGTGGATGTTGATGGCCAGTTCGTCCCCATAGCTGGCCATCGCCGGTCCGTCGAAACGGACACGCAGGATGTTGTTCTGCGTCGAAGTCCGGTTGGTGATGTCGCCATCGAAGACCCGCCCCCACGTGGCGGCCGAGGCGTCCACCGGCGCAGCCGCGCCGTTGACAAACCGGTCACCGATCGTGCCCCGCAGGTTCAGGATGCCGCTGGATCCGGAGAAGGAAAGGCGCGTGGGGTCGATGAGGTTGATGTCCGACATCGCCACCTGCCCGTCGAGCGCGATATCGCCGGCAAGCGTCAGGGTGACGTTCTGGTTGTTCTCCCCGGCGATGATCTGCGGCTCGTGGTGTGTCAGGCCGGTCTCGTCGGCGCCCACGATGCGGATGTCGCCGTTCCAGACGCTGTGCGCCGAGGCGCCGTAGAGGATCCCCTTCCCGTACGGCAGGGGCATGGAGATCAGATCCGCGGGATTGTAGGAACCACCCCACTCCAGCCGGAGCTGGCCCGCGCCGCTGACAACGACCTGGGTGGCAGTGCCCAGCGCCGCGGGATCACGCAGGATGAGGGAGGATTGGGGCACATAGACCGTTCCGGCGATGGCATTAGCCTTGTCGAGATAGACGTAGTTGTCGCCGCTCTTCGTCAGGCCATTGGCCGCCTCGATCGTGTTTCGCAGGACCAGGCTCACGCCGGCGGACGCATGGACAATGGCCTCGCGGTTGTTGGATGCTCCGTCCAGGTCGAGAATGCCCCGCCACAGGTACGTCGTTCCGCCCGGGCCGTCGTCGCCGGTGGCGCTTCGCGTGTCGCGGCCGGCCAGAAGCATGCCGGACTCAAGGGTCAGCCGCGCGCCGTGGTCGAGCAGGAGCGTCCGCCCGCCGATGTCGTTGGCGGCAGCCCCGGTGAAGTTCGTCGCCAGACCGAGGCGCAGCGAGTTCCACGTCACATCCCCGACGATCCGGTTCCGGACCATGTTGAGCGCGCCCGCAACACCGTTGGTGGAGGTGTTGAGGTTCACGGTGGTGGACCGGAACGCGATATTCACGTTCGCGTCCGTCGCGGCGGAGGCCTGCGTGATCGTCAGCGTATTGGTGGTGCGATCGCCAAGGTGGACCATCTCGTCGTCGCGCAGTGTGCGAAGGCGACCGCCGTCGACCGTCATGAACTCGTCGGCACGGCTGGCGGTGTAGCCGATCGGGTCCGATGTGAGATTGTGAAAGGCCGTGATATCCGACGCATCGCCGCCGAACACGCCGAGGGCAAGACTGCGGTTGACCTGCCCCGCCGCGCCGCCGCCGCCGACCTGCGCCAGCGAGGCGCCGCCATCGAGAAGGTTGACCGTCAGGGACGCACCGGCATTGGTCGCCCATGCGCCCTGCCGGATATCACTGGCGTGGAACGACACGACCGAACCCGGATCGCGAACCAGCCGTGCCAGGTTGAGCGTGGAGGCCTGGGGCGTCGAATCGTGGGTGTCGAGTTCGAAGATCATCCAGCCGGCCCGGTTCGTCACGCTGCCGATGGTCTCGCTGGACGCGGCCGACGCGTTGCCGAGCATCTCGAATCGCCCGAAGTTCTGGTTGACGAGCCACGCATCGTCCGCGATCCGGTTGCCGAGGTTGACGCCGCTGTTGTCGAGGTAGAGCCCGCCGTCGCGGATGATGTTGAACCCGGCGACATCCGTCATGATGCCGCCCTCGCGCAGACCGATGCTGCCGTAGCGCCCGCGACCGCGGTCCCAGGCCCGGATCAGGTTCACGGAGCCGGAGAAGTCGTTCGTCCCCAACAGAGTCATCTCGCCGCTGCCGTACTTGGTGAACCCGCCGGTGCCGGTGATCGAGCCTGTGAAGAGCGTCTGTCGAACACTGCTGGTCAGATTGCCCGCGTCCTGAACCTCGGTCAGAATAAACGACTCGTTGGCGGCGCCGTTCAGGGTGATGTCGCCGGCGAAGACCGCCTGGTAATTGGTCCAGTTCGGCTGGAGGGCGACCGTCGCGAGCTGCCGCGAGAAGGTACGAAACGCCCCGCGATTGAGCACGATATCGAACGTGTTCGTCATGAGGACGGCGCTGTTCGTGTTGTTGTCGCCCTGAAGCTGGAAGAACGGGAACTGCGTGCGGTCGGCCGCGGTTCCCTCGCCCACGTTGACGGTGGAGTTCAGCGGATTCATGGCGCCCGTGTCCACGACGCCCGGGGCGACGCCAATGACGACGTTCGTGATGTCCGGCCGCATCGCGAGATTGCCTTCGAGGAACAGCTCGACGTAGCCGTCGCGCACGGCGAAGTTGTTGACGTTGGTCACGATGCGCCGGATCTGAAGCGCCGCATCCTCCGCCTTCACGATGTCGTAGCCGCCGCCGTTGAGGGTGCGGCTGTTGGTTGTGCCGCCGTACAGGTTCAGAGTCTGAAAGTTCTCAATGTACAGGCCTTGGGGATCGGCACTGGTGATCCCGACATCCATGAAGTCTCCGCCGTTACCGATGTGAAAGTCCTGTCCGTTCCAGAGGTGCAGATCGCCGGAACCGTGCGACAGGAGCGCCATCCGCCCGTCGCCGGTATTGAACGTCAGGATGCTCGACGATGTGGCCGTGGGGCCGCGGATGCTGACGGCGGTTCCGGCGTCGGTGTCGCCGAGAATCAGGAACCCGAGCGTGACGTCGACATCCTGCGTGATGATCGGCGTGCCGCCAAACCCACCGCCGAGGTTGTTGTTGCCCGTCAGCCACGCCCATTGTCCGACGCCGTTGGGTATGACGTTGTTCGACCAGAAGGAAGCCGTGTTCCAGTATCCGCCCCCTGCCTGCGCCCAGATGCCGGTCTGTGCGCGAGCGCCGCCGGCAAGCCCAACGGCCAAGACCGCAACGGCGGCCAGCCGCAGGATCCCCGCGGACACCCCGCAAGACTGAAGAACCCCTGATTGTGCCCGATTCGTCGTCGTCATATCACCCTCCGAACGGTTCGTCATGCAGTGCGAAATCAATATAGCGTCCTGAATGATCTCTTATGGCAGACTACCTCACGAAGTGGCAAGTTCAAACTCATGTCGCGACGG